>JASHQD010000736.1 GCA_030037755.1 Terriglobia bacterium | reverse complement strand
GCGCCCGCATTCGGTTTCAGCCAGATCGGGCATCCGGTGGCGGCGGCGAGTTCCCGGTAGATTCGGAGATAGCCCTCGATTCCCTGTCCGCAGTTCGCCCCGATCACGTCGGCCCCGGCGGCTGCCAGTACGGTGGCCGCCTGCTCGGGCGTGGTGCCCATCATGGTTCGGGTCTTGTTCTTAGCGGAATCGAAGGCCATGCAGGCGACGATCGGAAGTCCGGTCGCCCGCGCCGCCAGCACTGCGCAGCACGCCTCGTCGAGATCGCTCATGGTCTCGATCACCAGGCCCTCGGGTCGGGCGCCCGCCAGAGCCTCAATCTGCTCGGCGAATACTCGTGTCAGTTCCGCCTCACTCGTGTCACCTGCGGCCAGCATCTTACCGGTCGGACCAACGGACGCGAAAACGTGCGCGCGCTCACCGGCGGCGCGTCTGGAAATCTCCACTCCGGCGCGATTGATCTCGCGAACACGCTCGCCCAATCCGTGCCGGTCGAGCGCAATGTAGTTCGCCTGAAACGTGTTGGTGAGGATCACGCGGCTTCCCGCAGCGACGTATGCCCGCGCTACAGCCTCAACGCGCTCAGGGTGCTCGAGATTCCAGATGTCGGCGGGCGATCCCGGCGCCAGCCCCAGCTTTTGCAACTCGGTGCCCCACGCGCCGTCCGTCAGCACGGGCTTTTCCGCAAGCAGCCGACTAATTAAGGCATGCATGAACCTGTTCTCAAGCCCGCCGGGCAAAAGACTCCCCCGGGCCAGGCTTTACCGAGTTCTATGGTCATGTTTGCGAGAATTGGCGTGCAGTGCTGTTCGTCACATTGCAGTTAAGGAGGCTCAGCCGGGCCGGGTTTGGCCGGGTCCGCCGGGTTTTATCTATTAACTAAAGTACCGAAGAAGTGGATCATTCATCCATGAGACCACCCCGGCTGAGTCGAGGCATATCAATCGCCTCAAGAGTCCCCAATTCGAATCGATTACGCCGCGAAGGTGGAGTGACCGCCTCTGACGTATCTCTCCCTGCGATCTTCTGGAGGCGCCCGGTCGACCGACGTCCCTAGGCTCTAGTGCCCGCCCGGCGATCGGAGCGGCCCCACCCGCCCTTCGAAACGCAAAAGACAAACCAAGAAGCCGTTTAGAATCATATACGTCCACAAAAATTGGTCGAAAACAAACCCAAGCAAAGCCAAAACCAACAGCTTGGCCCGACAAAAGACAGTGGTCAGACAGGAAGGGACAAAGGCTCCGGAGACGAGCGGAGGCGCCGCTTATGGCGCACAAATCAGGGTTTTTGGCTCCAGGACGTGGAAAAGCACAAAAAAGCTCACAGAAAATCCGGGCCCTGACGGGAGAATAACAACGGAGAACAATTGCGAGCGAACTGGCGATTCGGTCCGGCGCTTCGGTCGCAGCTTGCGACGAGTCAAAAATCCCGAAACCGCCAGGCTCAGCCGCGGCATCTTGAATCGTTTTGCAGTTAACGGTAACATCGTCACCTCACGGCTCGGGGATCGTCAGGCAGAATTCGGACTTCAGGATAGCCGGGGAATGCACTCAGTAATTGGCGTCTAGTGATGCTCTCGGAAGACTTGCGCTTCGGGATTCGTCTGGTCCGCAGGGACGCGCGGTTTTCGGCGCTGGTGATCCTCACCCTGGCGCTGGGAATCGGCGCCACGACCGCCATCTTCAGCGTGGTGAACGCCGTTCTGCTCAGGAAGCCGCCCTTTCGGGGTTCCGAGCGCCTCACCGTCATCTGGAAGAGCAATCCCGAGCAGGGCTATCCGATCTTTTACATGTCGCCGCCTGATTTCCTCGATTTCAGGGGGCAGAATCACACCTTCGAGCGCATGGCCGCGTTCGTCCCCCGGCAGTTTGTCCTCACCGGGCAGGGCGAACCCGCGCAACTAAACGGCGATGATGTCAGTCCGGCTCTTTTCGCGCTCCTCGATGCGCGGGCCTTTGCGGGCCGCATCCTTGCCGAGAGCGATGAAGAGCCGGGGCACGATCATGTGGTTCTGCTGAGCTACGAGTTCTGGCAGCGCCGATTCGGCTCCGATCCCCGCATCGTCGGCAAAACCGTGGCCCTCGACAGCACTCCCTACGTCGTGGTTGGCATCATGCCGCGTGGGTTCAGCTATCCTCCGGTTTTCCAGCTCAATGGCGGCTTCTATCCGGCAAAGCCTGATCTCTGGGTTCCTCTGGATCTGAAAGCTCCGCTCATGGGCATTGACTCGACGAACCGGGGTGCGACGATCCTGGAGGTGATGGGCAAACTCCGGCCTGGCATCTCGCTCGCGCAAGGCCAATCGGATCTCGACACCATCAACGCACGGCTCGAACAAGAGTATCCCGAGACAAACAAGAGCTGGGGCGTGACCGTGGTGCCTCTGCAGGCGCAATTCACGGGCAACGTCCGGCCGGCGCTGACGCTGCTGATGCTGGCGGTCGGTTTGGTGCTTTTAATCGGCTGCGTCAACGCGGCCAACCTCCTGCTGGCTCGTTCAGTGACGCGAAGGCGCGAGGTGGCAATTCGCCTGGCCATGGGAGCCGTCCGTCTTCGCCTGATTCGCCAACTCCTCACTGAAAGCATCCTGCTGGCGTTGGCGGGCGCCGCTCTGGGTCTCGGGCTGGCTTACGGGGCCGACCGGCTGCTCATCGGCCTGAGCCCGTCGAACATCCCGCACATCGGCGAGTCTTCGGTCGATGTGCAGGCGCTCGTGTTCACGCTGGCGCTCGCTCTTCTCACAGGCATCATCTTCGGCCTGGCACCGGCTCTTCAATCAACCGCTCAAAAGCTCAGCGAAGCTTTAAAGGAAGGCAGTCAGGCCGCGGCCGGCGGATTCGAGCGCCTGCGGCTGCGCAACCTCCTGGTGGTTTTCGAGATCGCCCTCTCGTTCGTGCTGTTGATTGGCGCCGGCCTGCTGCTGAAGAGTTTTGTCAGGCTGCGCGGCGTGAATCCGGGCTTTGATACGCGCAGCCTGCTGACCGTGTGGATACAACTGAGCATGACCCGCTACCCGCAGCGCGACACGCGTCCGGCGTTCTTCAAGCAAGTACTGGAGCGCGTGACGGCGCTTCCGGGCGTGCAGTCGGCGGCCTGGATCGATGCGCCTCCCTGGAGCGGCACGGTTGCGAGCGACACTTTCGAGATCGAAGGCCGGCCGCCGGTACCGGCCGCCCAGCGTCCCATCGCTGAGCCTCACGTCATCAGTCCGAGTTTCTTCCGCACGGCCGAAATTCCGTTGCTTAACGGCCGGATCCTCACCGACGCGGACGACGCGCAACACCCCGCCGTTGTTGTCATCAATGAAGGGCTGGCGCGCCGCTTTTTCCCGGGCGAAGACCCGATCGGTAAGCGCATCAACTTTATCGATCCTCCCTCGGCGCCCGTGTGGCTCACCATCGTCGGCGTTGTAGGAGACGTTCATTACGACGCCTTGAGTGTCGAGCCGGGCGCCGACGCATATACTTCCTACCTCCAACCCTACCCACTATTTGCAAGCTCTTACTCGACGCTGGTGCTGAGAGCCGCGAACCCCACCAGCCTGGTTTCCGCCATTCGCCGCCAGGTGATGGCAGTGGACCCCGATCAGCCCATCGGCGCAGTCAAGACCATGGACGATTATCTGGACGCGTCCATCTCCCGGCAGCGCCTGTCGATGGTGCTGCTTGGCGTCCTTGCCGGGATGGCAATCGTTCTGGCCGTCTTGGGGATCTATGGGGTGATTTCCTACTCGGTCGGCCAACGCACTCGCGAGATTGGTGTGCGCATGGCGCTCGGCGCTCAACCGGGCGACGTGGTCAAGCTGATCCTGAAGCAGGGTGCATCGCTGGCATTGGTCGGCGCAATCATCGGCTTGGCCTTTGCCCTCGGATTCGCGCGCCTGATGTCCAGCATGCTCTACGACGTCAGTTCCAGCGATCCCGCGACGTTCGTCACCGTCTCCCTGGTGCTGATCGCGGCAGCCGTGGTCGCGGCCTACCTGCCGGCTCGGGCCGCCACGCGCGTTGCGCCCACCGCAGCGCTGCGGCACGAATGAGCTCAGCTAACGCCCGCCCGCTGCGTGGCCTCCTCGATCTCGTCAGTACGAACTCCCTTGGCGGCCGAGTTCAGCGGGACTCTCTCCAAGCCCGGCGCGCCCCCTGGTCAATCGCCACAAGCTTCTGAGCGTTTGCCATGTCGCCTGAGGCGCGCGGCTAGCTACCTTTCACGCCGGCGGATAACATCTAAATTGCTGCAAGGTAATATGATTCTGGCATTGACAGGGAGTCCTCTGTAAGTAACATTAAGCGTGATTACGCTGTGCTCCAGGGCTTCGGGGCGTCTTTCCCCTTTTTCCCCGAAGCCCTACCAATACCCAACTTTAAAGTTCTCTATGAGGTGAGAGGCGCTGCCCGTCTCCCGCGAAAGACCTGCGCGAAAGGAGAGCGCAGGTCGAAGGCGGGACGATTGTGCCAAACGGACGAACGCCTGGAAGGACGGAAGGGTCGGGTTCCGGCTGTCCCCAACGGGACTTGCGCGCGTCAGTAATTGCGGAGTACGCTCACTTTTGCCATGAAATGCCGTCACACCCTTGCGAACGTAGCGGTCGGCCGCGGCGATATCCTCGCGATCAGGAGGCTTGAGATGCGATTCCGACGGGCGCTGCTTGCTTTCCTCGTGATTCTCTTCCTGATGACGTCATTACCGGGCGCGCGCTTCTTCGGAGCGCAGCATCAACACTCGGGCGGCGCGGAATCGATGGGCGGCGGGCACCTCGGACAAGTCCACTTCCCTACCTCCTGCGCGCCTGCCGTGCAAGGGGAATTCGAAAAGGGCGTCGCGCTGCTGCACTCATTCCAGTACAGCGCCGCCGATCAGGACTTCAAGTCCGTGGCCGCCCAGGATCCGTCCTGCGCGATCGCCTATTGGGGCCAGGCGATGACGCTCTGGCACTCGCTCTGGGAGCATCCGGGCGAGGCTTCGCTCAAGACGGGCCATGAGGAATTGCAGAAAGCCACCGGCGCCAGGACCGCTCGCGAGCGCGCCTACGTCGCCGCGGCGAACGCTTTCTTCGCGGACGATCCGCAACTCGACTACAAAGCGCGTACCGTCGCTTACTCCGAAGCCATGGCCAAGGTCCACGCCGACTACCCCGAAGATGGTGAGGCGGCGGCCTTTTACGCGCTTTCTTTGATCTCGATTCCCGCGGAAGGCGACGCCGATCTCGCGAATCGCAAGCACGCGATCGCTATTCTGGATAAGCTCTTCGCCGCCGAGCCTAACCATCCCGGCGCCGCGCACTACCTGATCCATGCCTGCGACACGCCCCAGCTTGCATCCGAAGGCCTTGACGCCGCGCGCCGCTACGCCAAGATTGCGCCTGACTCCTCCCATGCGCTGCACATGCCCTCGCACATTTTCGCGCGGCTGGGACTCTGGCAGGAGATGATCGATTCCAATCTGGCCGCTGAAGCCGCCGCGGCCGAAGCTACCAAGGCCGGACTCGGCGATGCGCACTACCAGACTCACGCCATGAGCTTCCTGGAGTACGCGTATCTGCAGACGGATCAGAATGACAAAGCCTTTCAGTTGATCGATGCGCTCAAAGACGTGCCGGGCATTTCAGCGGCGGACCTTGCCGATGACCAGGCTTCCCTCCGCGCCCGCTACGCGCTCGAAACTCACGATTGGAAAATGGCGGCCGGGCTCG
Source organism: Terriglobia bacterium (assembly GCA_030037755.1). Classification (GTDB taxonomy): domain Bacteria; phylum Acidobacteriota; class Terriglobia; order UBA7540; family UBA7540; genus Gp13-AA77. The sequence continues at coordinate 12,102 of JASHQD010000736.1, read as the reverse complement.
ATCCCGCCCCCAACTCCGAGGTCACGTGGTGGGCGCGAGCTATCGGTGCGGCCCGCAGCGGTAACGTCAGTGAGGCCAAGGCCGACGTCGCGAAGCTCGACGAGGTTGCCCAGGCCGATGCCGCAAAGGCCGATGCCGCCAGGCGGCGGCAGCAGGGCTATGGCGTCAAGGATCAAAAGACCGTCGACCAGCTTGAGGCCCAAGCCTGGCTGGACTGCGCCGAGGGCGAGCAGGACGAGGCCGTCTCAACCCTGCGCGCCGCGGCTGATCGCGAAGACCGCGAGGGTCCAGACTCGATCAGCATGCCGGCGCGCGAGATGCTCGGCGATCTGCTGATGGAGGAGAAACAGCCGCAGGCTGCGCTGGAAGCGTATCACCTGGCGCTCAAGGAGTCGCCGAACCGGCTCGATTCGAAGCGCGGCGTTACCGTGGCCGCCCAGCTTGCCAGCACCAAAACGGCAGAGGGAGGGAGTAAGTAGTCGGCAGTCGGCGGGTGGCAGTCAGCAGTAGGCCGTCGGCAGTTGACAGTGGCTTTCGACCTTGGACTTTCGACTTTCGACTGCTCGTGTTGCAGCACGGATTCTTATAAACGATCGCGCACGATCCGGAATCCGTAATCCGCGTATTCGAAATCCGGCGGAATGCTGGCGCGCGCCGCCGAGCGGCTGACCTTGATCTGGTGCCGCCATGACCCGCCGCGCGAAGCCCGGCGTTGGCCGCTCTCAGGACCGCGCGGATTCCGCTCCGGCGAGCGCGCGTAATAGTCGCGGCTGAACCAGTCGGCGCACCATTCGTGGACGTTCTCGGAGATATCGAACAGGCCGTAAGGATTGGGCGTGCCCTGTCCCACCGGCACCGGCCCGCGAATCTCCAGGTCGCGCTCGCCGATGCGTCCCCAACGTTGAACATACTCAGGCCAATCGTTGGGCAGTTCGTTGCCCCAGGGATAATCCAGCCCTTCGCGCCCGCCGCGCGCCGCGCGTTCCCACTCGGCCTCGGTCGGCAGACGATAAGCGCGTCCGGTCGCCGCCGAAAGCCAATCGCAATACTCAACGGCGGCGATCCAGCTCACCGCGACCACGGGCTGATCGGCGTGACTGAAATCGGGATCGCGCCAGTGCTTGGGCGGCGCATGTCCCGTCGCTTCGAGAAAGACCGCGTAATCGCGATTCCGCACCTGCAGCGCCGCCATCTCGAACGCGTCCACCCAGACGCGGTGCGCCGGACGCTCCTCGTCGCGTCCGGTATCGCTTCCCATGAGAAAGAATCCAGCCGGAATCAGGACGCAATGGGGTTCGTGCATCCCGAACTTCGTTTCGGCGGTTCGCAGCGGCGCTTCCGGCATTTACCCTATGGCCTTTTGGGACAAATGTTTTGGGCCATTTCGATGTGGCCTTTGTTCATACGGCTCGAAAAACCCCCGGATGTTTACTGTCGGCTGTCGACTGTCAACTGTCGATTTGATGCCACCCGCCGCGCTCTGGTCTCCAGTGCTAGAATCCATTCTATGTCGAGCGAGCATCAGCAAGCAGTTCAGGAACAGTTCACACGCACCGCCGAGGCCTTTGCCAAGTTCGCTACGCGTGATACTCCTGCGGATCTCGCCCAGCGGATTGAATTCGCCGAACTCCGGCCCGATGACACCGTGCTCGACGTGGCGTGCGGTCCCGCGGCGTTCTTGCTGGCCGTTGCGCCTCGGGTGCGATTCGTCCGCGGGGTCGATCTGACGCCGGAAATGCTTCGCCAGGCGCGAACGCTCCAGGCCGAGCGGGGCATCACAAATGCAGCGTTCGATCTCGGTGAAGCCGAGAAGCTGCCTTATGCGGACGGCAGCTTCGATCTGGTTTCGTGCCAGTTCGCCTTTCACCACATGCTGAGACCTGATGCCGCACTCGCCGAAATGCGCCGAGTGATGAAGCCCGCGGGCCGCCTCTTTCTGGTAGACTCCGTCGGTCCTGAAGACAAGGCTGCGGCCGCGCGGCACAATCACATCGAGCAATTGCGAGACCCGTCGCACACGCTGACCCTGAGCTTGTCCGGCTTTCGCGGAATGTTCTCGGCTCGGAAGCTACGCATTGAGAAGCAGGTCGTCCTCGACCGGCCGCGGTCTTTCAACAAATGGATGCTGCGCGCCGGGCACGATCGTTCGGATGCCAGCTACAAGGAGGTGCGCCGGCTCCTGGAAGAATCCATTGCCGACGACCGCGCGGGATTCGGCGTGAGCATCGACGGGGACGATCTCAGGATCGTGCACCAGGAGGGCATGTTCCTGCTCGGTCGCGGCATCGAAATAGAAGCAGGCCAATAGCGAGGAAGTATGTCACGATTCTGGACGCGACGCGCATTTCTTGAAACCTCTTTAGCCGCCTCTCTGCCGCTGGCGGTGAAAGGACTCTCGATGACGCAAAGCTCAACCCAGAGCGGCAGCGGGCCCGTGGCTGGCGGCTGGATGCTCGGCATCATCACCGACGAAATATCGCAGAAGCTCGACGCGGCGCTCGACTTCATCTCGGGCTATCACCTGCCGGGCTGCGAGCTGCGCGAATTCTGGGGCCGCAACATTATGAACACGAGCGCGGCCGATCTTGATCGCGCGCGCAAGCTGATCCGCGACCACGGACTCAAGGTAAGCGACATCGGATCGCCGATCTTCAAGTGGAATCTTCCGCAAATGCCCGCTCACGCCGAGGCGCGCGACACGTTCGGAGCGAGCTTCACCGAAAAGGATCGTGACAAGCTGTTGCACCAGTCCTTCGAACTGGCGAATTCGTTTGAGGCGCACAAAGTCCGCATCTTCAGCTACTGGCGCGTGGCCGATCCGGAGAAAGCTTACCCGTACGTGCGCGACAGTCTGGCGAAAGCAGCCGAACTCGCGGGTTCCAATGGGATTCTGCTGATTCTCGAGAACGAACACACCTGCAACGCCGGCACCGGCCGCGAGGCTGGGAAATTGATCGCGGAAATCAATTCACCGCACCTCAAGGTGAACTGGGATCCTGGGAACGCCGCCATGTTGGGCGAGACGCCTTATCCGGACGGATACGAGGCGGTCCGCGGGCTCATGGGACACATGCACATCAAGGACGTCCGCAAGGACTCGAACGGCAAACTCCACTGGGCGCCGGTCGGCGGCGGATTCATCGACTGGCGCGGACAGTTCCAGTCACTGCAGCGCGACGGCTACAACGACACCATGTCGCTCGAAACCCACTACCGGCGTCCCGATGGCAACGAACTCGAGAGCACGCGCGAGTCGCTGATGGGTCTGCTGAAGATCACGCAGGAGTTCCCGCGGACGTAGCGGCGGCCTACGCGCTGTAGTGGCGGTGTCGGGGATTGCCGATTGTCGAATGCCGATTGCCGATTGAGGCGTCGGAGTTGTTCAGTTCGGGGTTCGAGGTTCCCACGCCAGATTCCGCCCTGCCGGAACCCGAGTCTCTTGCCAACCCCGAGCACCGAATCCCGAAACATACTAATCGGCAATCGACAATCCAAAATCGGCAATCGAGGACACCGCCGCTACAGCGCATCGGGTCACTTGGTTGGCGGCAGGCTCTGCTCGACCGGATATCCTTGCTTCAACCAATCCGTACGGAAATCATGCTCGATGTTGAGCACGCGCAGGTGAGTAAATCCCGTCCGCTTGAGCGCTGCGAACGCCGGACGCGCGTTCGGACAATGGCTGAACGGGCAGCATCCGCAATAGATCACGATGTCGCGGTCGCGCGGCCACGATTGCGCCGCGTCTTTGAGGCGCTGCAAGCCCGCGGCTTCGCGCGCGGGTCCATAGAAGACCGAACCCGGCACGTGCGCCGCCTGATAGAGAAAATCAAAGCCGACGCAGACCACGAGCGGACGGTCTTTGGCCGGCGCGCCAAGCTCCTTGACGATCTCGGCCGGCTGCACCAGTTGCGCGCTGCTCCACGGCTCGGCGGTGGTGTCTGTCTGCGCGGCACGAAAGCGCGCTGCGGTCGATAATCCGAGCAGCAGCGTGCCTGAAACAAATCCGAGTGTCATGACCTGGACGGATCTCCTCAAACTCGCGGACGCGATCCGGCTGCTCATAAGCTACCTCCGGCTTCAACGCTTGCTGTAGCGGCGCTCTATGAGCGTCGACTTGAGTCCCACGGAGAATTCGGCGCTCATAGAGCGTCGACTTGAGTCCCACAGAGACTTCGGCGCTCATAGAGCGCCGCTACAGCAAGCCGAAACAGCTTAACCCTCAATTGTATTGCACCGGTCGAACAGATGTGGCTATTCTAAAGGCAACCCATGGCTGCTCCGTGCCGAAATTGTGGCGCTACCAAGACTGAGCCGGTCCGTCCAAACCTGCGTCAGAAGCTGGCGAGGCAGTTCGGGTATGACCTGCGCAAGTGCGCGCGCTGCCGCAAGATCAGATTGCTGCGCCGCAGGCAGCCCGCCGGCGAGCCTGCCGTCGAACCCGCGCAAGTCACCGCCGAATCGCAGCCGGAGACAACCGTCTACGATCCGGATGGATTCAATGGCTGTCCTCGCTGCGGCGAGGCGAGTTTTCATCGCTCACGCCGGGGTTGGCTGGAACGCGAGGTGCTTCGCAGCCCGCCGATGGTCCGCTGCTCGGCGTGCGGTTATCGCTTTCCCGCTCCTCAAATGTAGGATCAGCGCTCGATGCCACCTTCCTCCGCTTCCGTGATGCGCCGCATCGCCCAGTCGACCGGCGTGGTCATGGCAAGCGTCCTGTTGAGCCGCGTGCTTGGACTCCTTCGCGAATGGGCTGTGGCCCACGAGGTAGGATCGAATGGCGCGACCGACGCCTATTACGCCGCCTTCACCCTGCCCGATTTCCTGAACTATCTTGTGGCCGGCGGGTCGCTCAGCCTGATCTTCATCCCGGTGTTCAGTAAGTACGTGGCCGAGGGCGCGGAAGACGATGCCTGGCACGTGTTCTCCACGGTGCTGACGTTTATGGGCATTGTGCTGGTGGCGCTCATTGCGGCTGCCGAAGTCTGGGCGCCAGGCCTGGTGCGCGCGGTGGCGCCGGGATTCAAACCGTCCGAGAGTGCCCGTGCCGTCGCTCTCACGCGACTGATGTTGCCCGCGCAGCTCGCATTCTATCTCGGCGGCGTGCTGGCGGCCGTGCAGTACGCGCGCGCGCAATTCGTGGTGCCGTCGCTCGCGCCGCTGATCTACAACCTTGCGATTATCCTGGGCGGCATCGCGTTGGGATCGCGTATCGGCATCACCGGATTCTCCGTCGGTGTGCTGGCGGGTGCGTTCGCCGGTAATTTTGGTCTGCAGATCTACGGCGCGCATCGCGCGGGCGCCCGCTTCAGGCTGAATCTCGATCTCAAGCATCCCGGCTTCCGGCTCTTTCTGCGTCTCGCGATTCCGATCATGCTGGCGCTGTCGCTCGTCTTCGCCGACGATTGGATCGTGCGCTGGTTCGGTTCCTACCTGCGTCCCGCATCAATCACGTGGCTGCAATGGGGCAAGACGCTGATGCGTGTGCCGCTCGGCGTGGTCGGGCAAGCCGTCGGCGTGGCCTCCTTCCCCTTTCTCGCCCAGCTTTACTCCGAGCGCCGCTTCGACGAGTTGAATCGCACGCTCGATTCGACGCTGCAGGGTCTCCTGTTACTCTTGCTTCCTATTTCGACACTCACCATGGCGGAGAGCCGTCCGCTGGTACACCTGTTCTTTGCCACCCACACGCGGGTGACAGAACTCGATGTGAACGCGACCGCTGCCACGCTGGTTTTCTACTCGATCGGGATGTTCGCCTGGGGCGCGCAGGGCATCGTGGCGCGCGGATTTTACGCGGCACACGATACGCTGACGCCGGCCGTGAGCGGTACGATTCTCACGCTCTTGAATCTGCCGGTCTATTGGCTGCTCGTGCGCCGCCTGAACTACGTGGGGCTGGCGCTCGCAAGCTCGATCGGCATCATCGTGTACACGGTGGTACTGTTCGGGATGTTGCGACGGCGGCTTCCCGGGTATCCCGTGCGCGCGGTTTCGGTTTTCTTCGTCAAGGCCGCGATGATCTCTGTTGTTGCCGGACTTGTTACCTGGCGGCTTACCGAATGGCTGGGAACGCGCATCGGATGGGCGTCAACGCGCGGCGCGATCGAGGTACTCGCAATCTGTTCGGCGGCAGGCCTGGCCATCTCCGCAGCGATGGCATGGCTGCTGCGCATCGGCGAATTCCGCAGCCTGCTCAGCCGGACGAGGCCCGGTCCCCAACCGCTCTAATCTGCCGAGCGCGTCTTAGCGATCCAGGTTCCGTGCACGAAGAACTCGCGATTGCCGTTCGCGCCGGGCAGCACACTCTCGTCTGAATCGATCCCACTGAATCCGAGATCCTCCAGCTTGCGAGCGATGCGCGAAACCGCCTCCTGTTGCAGCTTCGGATCGCGCACGACGCCGCCCTTGCCGACCTGGCCGCGCCCGGCCTCGAATTGAGGCTTGGCCAGCACCACGATCTCGGCGCCGTCGCCGAGCAGCGCCGGAACGACGGGGAGAATCAGCGTGGCCGAGATGAAGGAGACATCGATCGTTACCAAATCGACGGGCTCACCGATTGCGCTGGGCTCAAGGTAGCGGGCGTTGGTCTTCTCGAGCGAGACCACGCGCGGGTCGCGACGCAGCTTCCAATCGAGCTGGTTCGTTCCCACGTCAATGGCATAGACGCGGCTTGCACCACGCTGGAGAAGGCAATCGGTGAAGCCGCCGGTCGATGCGCCAATGTCCGCGCAGGTCTTGCCGCGCGGATCCACGCCGAAGTGATCCAGCGCGCCTTCCAGCTTGATCCCGGCGCGGCTCACGTAGCGCGGCGTTTCGCCGAGGATGCGCAGGGCCGCATCAACCGGTACGAGATGCCCGCACTTCTCCATTTTCTGCTCGGCGGCCAGCACCTGACCTGCGAGGATCAGAGCCTGCGCTTTCTGGCGGGAGTCGACGAGGCCGCGTTCGACCAGGAGATGGTCCACGCGAGACTTGCGTTGCGTATGCATCTCGAATCGAGCGCCGACGGCTTTCAGCGTCCGCCGACCTGCGACCGGAACGCCTCTCCTGCGCGCGAGGGCGCTTCCTGCGCGAAAGCCTCGATGCGCTGCACGATGCCATCGACATCGAGCCCAAACTTGGCGTGCAGGAGGTTGGGCGCACCGTGTGGAATGATGCGATCGGGCACGGCGATGCGCAGCAGGCTGGCCGGAATACGACGGTCCTGCAGCAGCGCCGCCACCGCGGCGCCGAATCCGCCGGCCTCGGTGCCTTCTTCGGCAGTGACGAGGAATTGCTTCTCGGCGGCCAGCACCGCGATGAGCTCGTGATCGAGAGGCTTCATGAAGCGGGCGTTGATCACGGTCGCGTTCAGGCCCGCGGCTTCGAGTCGAGCCGCCGCTTCGAGGCAGGGATAGACCATGCTGCCGAGCGCGAGAATCGCGATGTCGCCGCCCTCGCGCAGGATCTCGGCCTTGCCGATCTCAAGCTTTCGGAATGTTTCCAGCGGCACACCCAATCCGTTGCCGCGCGGATAGCGCAGGGCCGCGGGTCCGCCGAGCTCGATCGCGGTGTAGAGCATGTGGCGCAACTCGTTTTCGTCTTTGGGCGCCATGACGACCATGCCCGGCAGCGCCGCGAGATACACCAAGTCGTAGAGACCGTGATGCGTTGGACCGTCGGCCCCGACCACTCCGGCTCTGTCAAGCGCCAAAGTTACCGGCAGACGCATCAGGCAGACGTCATGAACAAGCTGATCGTAGGCGCGTTGCAGGAACGTGGAGTAGATCGCTGCCACCGGACGCATGCCTTCGCACGCCAGGCCGACGGCGAATTCCACCGCATGCTGCTCGGCGATTCCCACGTCGAAGAATCGGTCCGGGAACCGATGCGCGAATTCTTCAAGGCCGGTGCCTTCGCACATGGCGGCGGTTATGGCCACCACGCGCGGATCACGGTCAGCGAGCTCGGTAATCGCCTTGCCGAAAACGCTCGTATATGACGGCGCTTTCGCGGGTGTCTTGTGAAACGCGCCGGTAGAAATATCGAACTGGGTGACGCCGTGGTACTTCGCCGGCAGTTGCTCGGCCTGCGAGTAGCCTTTGCCTTTCTGCGTTACGACGTGCAGGAGTGTAGGCCCAGGACTATCCTTCAGCTTGTTGAGCGCGTTCAGCAGATCGTCGAAACTGTGGCCGTTGATCGGACCGCTGTAGTCGAAGCCCAGTTCCTCGAACACCAGGCCCGGAATGAACAGTGTCTTAAACGAGTCGACGATCTCTTTCGAAAGCTTCCAAAGCCGTGGGCCGACGCGCGGCACCGACGACATCCGCTTCTCGACTTCTTCACGCAGGCGATGATACGCCTGGCCGTGCACGATCCGGTTGAGATATCCGGCGATGGCGCCCACATTGGGCGAAATCGACATCTTGTTGTCGTTGAGGATCACCAGCACTTTTTTGCCGAGCGTGCCGAGATTGTTGATTCCCTCGAGTGACAGTCCGCCGGTCAATCCGGCGTCGCCCACGACCGCGACCACATGATAGTTTTCGTGATTCAAATCGCGCGCCACCGCCATGCCGAGCGCCGCCGAGATTGCGGTGCAGGCGTGCGCGACATTCAGCGTGTCGTAGGGGCTCTCGTCGCGCACCGGGAATCCGGAAAGACCCCCGTACTGGCGGATGGTCGGGAAGCGATCGCGGCGGCCGGTGAGAATCTTGTGGCCGTACGCCTGATGGCCGATGTCCCACACCAGGCGATCGCGCGGCGTGTCGAATACATAGTGCAGAGCGATCGTCAGTTCGATCGTCCCCAGGCTCGAGGCCAGATGGCCTCCAACCTGCGAGATTATCGAGATGATGTAATCGCGCAGCTCTTCCGCGACATACGGCAACTCGGCACGCGGGACTTTCTTCAGGTCGGCCGGCGAGTTGATCGCCGGCAAGTAGTGATATTCCATCAGGACTGCCTTGTAATCAGAAAGTTCGCCAGCTCCTGGAGCCGGCGCGCGCGTCCCCCGTACCGGGCGAGAGCTTCGCAGGCCTCGTGGACCAGGCGTTTGGCGATCCGCCGCGATTCCTCCACGCCGTAGAACGCGGGATAGGTCGCCTTGTGCTGATCTCCGTCCTTGTGCACCGCCTTGCCGAGTTCCTGCTCGGTCCCCAGCACGTCGAGCAGATCATCCGCGATCTGAAACGCCAGGCCCACTCGTTCGCCGTACTCGGTCACTCGCGCGATATCCGCTTCCGGCGCGCCAGCAACCAGCGCACCCGTCCGCGCTGAAGCGCAGATCAGCGCGCCGGTCTTGGTCCGGTGGATGTATCGGAGCGAGTCTTCGCTGACCTTGCCTTCGACCGCCGCGAGATCCGCCACTTGCCCGCCGATCAAGCCCCTTGTGCCGAGCGCATAAGCCAGCTCATTGATCAGCCGGAGCTGTAACTCCGCCGGAATCGCGGCGGTCTGCGAGGTCACTTCAAACGCCAGCGTCAGTAATCCATCTCCGGCCAGGATCGCCAGCGCTTCGCCGAACACGCGATGACTGGTCGGCTTGCCGCGCCGCAGTTCATCGTTATCCATCGCAGGCAGATCGTCGTGGATCAACGAATAGGTGTGAACCAGCTCCAGTGCCGCCGCAGCGGTGAGCAGGGCCTCGTCATCCACGCCGAACAGGCGTCCGCATTCGAGACACAGAATTGATCTCAGACGCTTCCCGCCGGCCAGGACCGAGTAACGCATGGCCTTGTGGATCGACTCCGGCGGTTCGGACTCCGGCGGCAGAAGGCGATCGAGCTCCTGGTCCACGCGAGCCCGCTCCGTCTCGATGTAGTCGCCGATACTGATGTCCACGGCAGGATTCATCTAGATCAGCCTTACTTGCCGCCGCTCTCCGGCTCCTCCTGAAATCGCTCTGCCACCAGCTTGCCGCCGGCGCGCTTGCGCAGAACCTCGACGCGTCCCTCAGCCGACTCGAGCTGCTGCTGGCACAGGGCCGTCAGGCGCATGCCCTCTTCGTACAGCTCCAGAGCCTTTTCGAGCGGCAGTTCGGCGTCCTCGAGCTGGCCGACAATGCGATCGAGGCTTTCGAGATTCTTTTCGAAGCTCTCCGGCTTACGGGTCGAGCCACTGCCGCTTACACTAGGGTTTAGCTCAGACATGGACGGGAACTGCCCCATCGGATCGAATCGGCGATTTCACTGCTTGCCACCGTGCAGCCGGTCGAACCGCTCCAGAACCGCGGTGGTGGTCACTTCAAGCTGCGCGAACCGATTCTCGGCCGGGTTGATCCAGCGCTCAGTATGGGCGATGAATTCATCCACTCGGCGGTCGAGCCGGGCCATCAGCTCGCCCCGCACGGTCATGTTGTCTTCCAGGGTGGCCTGGCGCTCCTTGATCGATTCCAGCTCGCGTTCAAATTGCGCGGCCCGTTCGGCAGCTTGCTGCTCATAGTCCTGGTGCATGCGCTGCCTCAGCTCCAGGGATTGTGCCAAAGCTTCCAGCCTTTCGTCGATGTTCATGAGGTCGCATCCCTCAGTCCGCCCGCGTCTTGGCTCCCATTCCGAGAGCGCCCGCAACTTCGACCGCCATGGCATAACGCCCGAGCGGTGCGGAGACGACGGCGCCCTGCACTAAGTCACGCACCTCCAAGAGGATCTCCTGCGCAATCTTAACACCTTCCGCACGAGCTTTGTCGCCGGTATCAGCCCTGCGCATGCGGTCGAGTATTACCGGCGGAATCGCGATGCCCGGAACCTCGTTGTTCAGATACTCGGCGTGCCGAAAGCTCGTCAGTGGAGCGATGCTGGCGAGCACTGGAATACGGAAGGGGCGAATGCGCTCCAGAAAGGCTGCCAAACTCGGGACGTCGAACACAGGCTGCGTCAGCGCGAAGTCCGCCCCGGCCTCGACCTTGTACTCGAACCGCCGGAACTGCTCGCCGGGCTCCGGGGCAAAGGGATTTGCGCCCACTCCAACCAGAAAGCTGGTTTGAGCGCCCAGCGGATTACCGCCCACATCCAGACCGCGATTCAGATTGGAAAGCACGTTGACGAGCCCGATCGAATCGACGTCGAAGATCGCGCTCGACCCCGCTTGCGCGAACCCCGGAGGTTCGCCGGTGATCGCCAGAATGTTCCGGATGCCCAGCGCGTGCGCGCCGAGCAGATCCGACTGGATGCGGCTCAGGCTGCGGTCCCGGCAGCTATAAAAAAGGAGCGGCTCCAATCCTGCTTTCTGCTGCAGCAAGACCGCCAGCGTTTGCGCGCTCAGACGGGCGGTTGTCCCGGCGCCGTCGGGCACTACCACGCCGTCGATTTGCTCATCGACGAGATAAGCTGCGCCGTCGAGTTCCCTGGTCACATCCGGACCCTTGGGCGGAACAATCTCCACCAGCAGTGAGAACTCGCCGCGCTTCAGACGCGCTCCCAGCCGTGATCGCTCAGCCACGGGGACGGGCTCCATCCGCGCGCGATGCTGCTCCGGACGAACCGCAACCGATGCGCGCTCTACCGGAGGGCGCAGCGAGCGTACCGTCGTCTTGATCGCCTGGATGTGCGCGGGCGTGGTGCCGCAGCAGCCGCCCACCAGCCTGGCGCCCGCCTCGATGAAGCGTCGCGCGTAACCGGCCATGTATTCCGGGGAGCACAGGTAAATGCTCCGGCCCTGCGCCTCACTGGGCAATCCGGCGTTCGGCTGCGCCGACAGCCTGCGATTCGTGACCGGGGCTATCCGCTCCAGCGCCTCCAGCACGCCTGCGGGGCCAATGCTGCAGTTCAGACCGATGACGTCTGCGCCCCACTCTTCCAGCGCGCGCGCAAAGTCCTCGGGACGACTGCCGGTTGCGGTGTTGCCGTCATCCTGGACCGTCATCTGGACCACCACCGGAAGGCGGCCGGCATCGCGTGCCGCCAGCAGCGCGGCGCGCGCCTCTTCGGGATCGATCATGGTCTCGACGATGATGAGGTCCACGCCGCCTTCGACCAGCGCGGCGATCTGCTCGCGGAAGGCCTCGCGCGCTTCCTCGACCGAGGTGGGACCGAGCGGTTCCAGGCGCACGCCGAGCGGTCCGACCGAGCCTGCCACGTAGAGATCATCCCCGGCAACTTCCCGTGCGATCCGGGCGCCGGCCAG
>JASHQD010000056.1 GCA_030037755.1 Terriglobia bacterium | reverse complement strand
GTCGGGCCTCGTGGCGCGAATTCATCAGAATTTCCCCGGGCAGGATTACACGCACATGTGGCGGGTGATGGGCCACTTCAAAGACAATCCCATGGGGATACACTGGACAGGAATTGTGTTCGGGCTGGGTATGACGCTGTCCATGGGCTACTGGACCACGGATTTCCTGGTGGTGCAGCGCGTGCTCGCCGCCAAGGACGTGCGTGCCGCCAAGCTTGCTCCCGTGCTCGGATCGTTCTTCAAGATGGGCGTCCCGTTTATCGTGATTCTGCCCGGTTTGCTCGGTCTCGCTCTCCTGCCTTTCCACCTGGTTCCGCAGAGCGTGGCCGCAGGCAATCCTACTCTGCACAGCTTTAATGAAGTGCTGCCGCTGATGCTGGCGCGCTACTGCGGACCCGGCCTGCTCGGTCTCGGGATCACGGCGCTGATCGCAGGATTCATGTCGGGCATGGCCGGCAATATCAGCGCCTTTTCCACCGTCTGGACCTACGATCTCTACCGCGCGTTTATCCGCAAAGAAGCGCCGGACAAGCATTACGTCACCATGGGGCGCGTTTGCACGATCGTCGGGATCGTGCTCAGCATTGGCGCGGCCTACATCGTGATGCAGTTCGCCAGCATCATGGACTACATCCAGGCGCTCTTCAGCTTTTACATCGCGCCCTTGTTCGGAACCGTGCTGCTGGGCATGCTATGGAAGCGCATCACGGCGGCGGGCGCGTTCTGGGGATTGCTGGCCGGCATTGTGTCGTCCGTCGGCATGTTCGTTTCCGTCAAGCTGAACCCGAAGATGCTGTCGGTTTGGGCGCTCTCGCCCGATGCGAAACCGATGGCTGAGAATATGTACCGCGCGCTCTGGTCATGGCTGATCTGCGTCACGGTCACCATCGTGGTGAGCTTTTTGACCAAGCCGCGTCCGTCCGCTTCGCTCAAAGGACTCGTTTACGGAGAAACCGAATTGCCGAGTGAAGGGCACCTGCCGCTGCTTCGACGTCCCATCTTCTGGGCGGGCGTGGCGTTCGTAATCTTCCTGGTCTTGCAGTACATCTTCTGGTAGGTGACGACGAGGCTTTCATGAATACTGATCCCAAACTGAACCGGACGGGCGGCGATCCGCCACGCCGCGTAGCGGCTGCCGTCATGGATAGCGAACCGGCCAAATACCGCATGCTCCCCGTGTGGTTCTTCATCGGGATCATTTTGATCCTCTACGGCATCATGATCTTCGCCGAAGGCCTCTATGATCTCGGACATCCGCCGGGCACTATCCTCGAAGAACTGCATCCCGCGATCTGGTGGGGCATCTTCATGGCGGTCGTCGGCGTGATATTCACCCTCAAGAACCGCCGTCCTGCGTAGCGGCGTTCCTCAGCGCCGTGAAACTCCGGTGACGACACCCGCGCTACAGATCGCGCCGGCCGAATCGCCTCAACGCGAACACCATCACCAGCGCCGTGTAGAACGCCGCATAACCGATCATCGTCTTGCTCGGCACTGATGCGTTGTTGAACGGCGAAATGTTGAGCGATCCCACGAACGGCGATTGCATCTCGAATGCCGCGCGACGCCACAGCGATTCGCTCGGCATGATGATGCTCGACACGATCCCGAGCATCACAGTGCGCTCAGAGTGCAGCACGGCGCCAATCTGCTCGATCCATCCCCCGAGAAACGCGAGACCGTGCAGGCCCAGCACCAGCACGCCGTTCGTAAGCGTTGAGAACGTGCTGCCGAAGAACAGCGTCAGGCTGAGGATCAGCAGACACTCGAACCAGATCAGGCCGGCGCCGAGCATCAGATTGCGCGGGCCAACGCCGCTCAGCCAGTGCGCCATCCCCACCAGGCTGCCGACCATGAGCGCGACGTACACGGTGATCATCCCGAGGAAGCCCAGCCATTTTCCCAGCAGAATCTGGCGCCGGCTGACGGGCTTGGTGGCGACAGCCTGGATCGTTCCTGAGCTGATCTCGCCGGAGAGGGTGTCTACCGACGTGAGCGCCGTGAGGACGACCGCCATAAGATCGACCGCGTAAAGTCCGACCATGATGAAGGCGCGCGCCGCTTCCTGGGCGATCAAAGGGCCGATGTGCCGCGCATGAATGTCCTTGACCTGAAAGTGGAGGCCCGTGCTGAAGAGCGCGATGAACGCCACGCCCGCGAGCAGCGCCATGAGCAGCAGCTTTTTGCGCGCCGCCTCGCGAAATGTGACTCCGGCCATGACCCAGGCGCCCACTTACAACCCTCCTTCCGTGCCCACAATTTCCAGAAACAAATCTTCCAGGGATTTTCGCTCCGGCGTCAGCTCGTAAAGGTCAACGCCTTGCGCCACAAGATAGCGGGTGATCTCCGGCAGCACGTCGGGCGAGGGAACTGTCAGTGTGAAGCGATGCCCGTTCGGACTTACGGCTGACGTCCAGCGCGCCAGGCCGTTCACAACGTCGCTGTTCAGATTGTCGGCGCGCAGACGCACGCGCGTCTCGCCGGCCGCAAGCGCGTCGAGGCGGCGCGAGTCGAGCACGCGTCCGTGCTTGATGAACGCTACGCGATCGCAGGTGACCTCGACTTCGCCGAGCAGATGTGAATTCAGCAGCACCGCCGCGCCGCGCTCGCGCTGCGCCTTGATGATATCGCGTACGAGACGGCGTCCGCCGGGATCGAGGCCCGACGTGGGCTCGTCGAGAATCACCAGATCGGGCTCGTTGAGCAACGCTTGCGCGAGACCGATGCGCTGCAGCATGCCTTTGGAAAACCCCCGCAGGCGCTGCCTCCGATGCTCGCTCAGCCCTACCAAATCCAGCAGCGCCGAGAT
>JASHQD010000735.1 GCA_030037755.1 Terriglobia bacterium | reverse complement strand
GAAATTCCTCCAGCCTGGCGCAGAATGTCGGCCCTCACTCGCCGCTCGTCACGGCAATTCGGAAGCACTGTTCGGCACCGCACACTATTCTCCTCGGCTGCCTCCTGCCGATTGTAATTCCCCCCCGGCAGCAGGACAACCACTTCACGGCTGTCACTAGCCGCTACAAAGGGGCGCCGCGGGAAAATAGTGGTGCTAGAATGTGCCTAGGCGTGACCGAAGACTATGAATCAGCAGGAGAATCCTTCCAGAAACGACGGCTCTCAGGCTCCGTCGCCCGCGCCGTCGGGCCCGGTGGTTGTGGGAATCGGCGCTTCGGCCGGAGGGCTCTCCGCGCTGAAGACGTTTTTCAATAATGTGCCCGCGGATAGCGGCCTGGCGTTTGTGGTGGTCGTCCATCTCTCGGCGGAGCACAAGAGCCACCTGGCCGATCTCCTGCAACTCCGCGCGCCAATTCCCGTCCAGCAGGTCACCGAAACCACCGAGATTCTTCCCAACCGCGCTTACGTGATTCCGCCGGGCTACAACCTTTCCGCGATCGATACCCATTTGCGTCCGGTCGCCCTGAAGAGCCGGCGCGAAGAGCATACGCCCATCGATCACTTTCTGCGCACGCTGGCGGCGACCCATGACGGTCACGCGATCGGGGTCATCCTGACCGGAACGGGCAGCGACGGAACGCTGGGCATCCGCGAGGTCAAGGAAAAGGGCGGGCTGGTGATCGTGCAGGACCCGAACGAGGCCGAGTACGACGGCATGCCGCAAAGCGCCATCGCCACGGGCCTCGCCGATCTGGTGCTGCCGGTCGCCGAGATTCCCGCGGCCATTCGGCGGATCGCGCGCACCCAGCCCGAGGTCACGATTCCCGCGGATGGGGCCGAACTCGACCGCGGGCAGCTGCCCACCATGCAGAGTATCTTTTCGCTGCTCCGGGCGCAGACAGGCCGCGATTACAGTCACTACAAGACGTCCACCACCATGCGCCGCATTTCGCGCCGCATGCAGCTCAACTACACGGATACTCTCTCCGCTTACCTGCAAAAACTGCGCGAATACCCCGATGAGATTCGCGCCCTCTCGGACGATCTTCTGATCACGGTGACAAATTTCTTCCGCGACGCCGACGTCTTCCAGGGACTCGAAAAGGACGTGATACCGAAGCTCTTCGAGGGGAAGAAATTCCGGCAGGCTGTCCGGGTGTGGTCGGTCGGATGCGCTACCGGCGAAGAGGCCTATTCGCTCGCCATACTGCTTATCGAAGCGGCGGGTCATCGCGAGGATGCCGTTCCCATACAGGTTTTTGCCACCGACCTTCACGCTCCCTCGCTCGCCAAGGCGCGCGAGGGCTTTTACCCCTCCGACATCGAGGCGGACGTCAGTCCCGAGCGCCTCCGGCGCTTCTTCCACCGGCAGGGCGAAGGCTATCGGATCCGCAAGGAAGTGCGCGACCTGATCGTATTCTCCGAGCACAACGTACTGAGCGATCCGCCTTTCTCGCGCATCGACCTGATCTCCTGCCGCAACATGCTCATCTATCTCCAACCCCGGGTGCAGGAAGAGGTGATCGGGCTGTTCCATTACGCCACCAATCCTCAGGGGTACCTGGTCCTCGGCCCGTCGGAGAACGCGCACGTGACGGACCTGTTCCGCCCCGTGGACAAAGCTCAAAAAATCCTGCAACGGCGGAATGTGCCCGCGCCCGAGCCGCACCTGCCTGTCTTTCCCTTCTCCAGACCTGCCTGGGGTACGCAGGCGTTGAGAACTCCGCCCACCCGGGAGTCGCTCTCCTATGGGGCGCTCCACTTCCGGTTGATTTCCCAGTATTCCTCGCCGAGCGTCCTGGTAGGGCCGGAGGATCGGGTGGTCCATATTTCCGAGCATGCCGAGCGCTACCTCGGTCATCCGGGCGGTGAGCTGACCCAGAACATCATCAAGCTTGCTCGCGCGGAACTTCGCGTCGAACTGGTCGCTGCGCTGAATGCCTCCCGGGTGGAGAAGCGGCCGGCCTTTTCGAAACCCATCAAAGTGCATTACAACCGCCATCCGAGCTGGATTGTGATCCAGGTGCGTCCCGCCCTGGAGGCGGACGCGGAAGGTTACTTCCTTGTCAGCTTCGAGGAGCGGCGCAAGGAAACGCGCAAAGCCAGAGGAGCATTGCCGCCTGCCGGCAAACCGGAGGATCGGGAGGAGGACTCTGACCTCGCCCTGACGAAGCAGCGGCTCCAAGCCGTAATCGATCAGTACCAGACCAGCCAGGAGGAGATGAAGGCCTCCAACGAGGAACTCCAATCCACCAACGAGGAACTGCGCTCGACGCTCGAAGAGCTGGAGACGAGCAAGGAAGAGCTGCAGAGCATGAACGAAGAGCTCCAGACGGTGAACCAGGAGAACCGTCACAAGGTGGAGGAACTCGGACTGCTCTCCACCGACCTGCAGAACCTGCTGACCGCCACCGAGATCGCCACGCTCTTTCTGGATCGCGAGTTTCGCATCCTGCGATTCACGCCCAAGCTGGGCGACCTGTTCAACGTCCGCATGATGGACCGCGGGCGGCCGATTTCCGACATCACGCACAAGCTCGGCGACGTCGACGTTCAGGCAGATGCCGCGGCCGTGATCGAGGGACTGACCACCGTCGAACGCGAGGTCCAGGACCAGGCCGGCAGCTGGTATCGGATGCGCTTGCGGCCCTACCGCAGCAGCGACGAGCACATCGAAGGCGTGGTGGTCACTTTCCTCGACGTCACCGTCCGGAAGCACACGGAGGACGCGCTCCGGGCCAGCGAGGAACGACTGGCTCACGAAGCACAGGTCCGCTCTCAACTCCAGGAGATGTTTCTGGCGATCGTCTCCGCCTGGAGTTTCGGGCAGGCGGCAAGTTCGATCTTGAAAACCGCCATCCGGCTGCTCTCCGCGGATTCCGGCCGGGTCCTGCTGGTGGAGGACGAAACCGGGGAACTTGTATTCGCCAGAGGACAGGGAATCGGCAAGCATTTCGCGGAGTTTTTCGCGCGTCTCGATGCCGACGATCGCTGTGCCGGCCGGCGGGCGTTGCGCACGCGGTGCCGGGTGATCGTGGAGGACATCGATAAGGACGAGGATTATGCTCCCTACCGTGAGGAGGCTGCCGAAGCGGGCCTACGGGCGCTGCAAACGACTCCCCTGATCGACAGCGCCGGAAAGGTGATCGGCCTGCTGTCCACGTACTTTCGCCAGGTGCGCTCTCTTACCGAGCGCGACGAGCAGATCCTGGACCTGGTCTCGCGTGGCGCCAGCGTCCTTCTGGAGCGTCTGCGCGCCGCCGACGCTCTCAAGCAACTCACCGCCTCCCTGGAAAAACGGGTGGAGGAACGTACGCAGCAAGTGCGTGAGAAGGAGCACCAGGTCCGCGAACTGGCTTCGCAGACAGTTGTGGCCACGCAGACGGAACGGAATCGCATCGCGCAAGTCCTGCACGACGATCTGCAGCAGTTGCTTTTCGCCATTGAGATGAAGCTCAACGCTTTCGCGGAAGATCCGCGCGCCGTCGCTTCCCCGGAAATGATTGCGGAGGTGACCGAAACGCAGGGGTGGATCAAGCGGTCGATCGACATTACGCGCCGCCTCGCCCTCGATTTGAGCATGCAGGTCCTGGAGAAGCAGAGTTTCGACGACGCGTTACGCTCGCTGGCGGCCCAGATGCGGGAAGTACACGGCCTGAACGTCGATCTGAAAGGCTCGTCGAGCCCATCCATGTCGCACGAAACGCGCCTGGTGCTGTTTGGAATTGTTCGCGAGCTTCTGTTCAATGTCGTGAAGCACGGGGGCACCGATCGCGCATCTGTCGAAGTGGGTGGCAGAGACAGTGAATGCTGGATTAGCGTCAGAGATCAGGGTCGCGGATTCGACCCGGCAGCAGCAGTGTCGGAGGATGGCTATGGCATGTCGCGCATCCGTCGCGAGGTCACCCTGCGCAATGGCCGCGTTCAAGTGGACGCCGCGCCCGGAAAGGGCGTAAGCGTCACAGTTGCCATGCCGTTGAATCCCGGTTAGGTCAGCCGGGGCTCAATGCAGCCACAGTTCGCGCAGACTTGCGCGTAGTAGGCGCCGCCCCATGCGAAGACGTATCTACGTCGTCGAGGACCATCCCGTTTTCCGCGAAGCCCTGCTGCAATCCTTGAAAAAGATCGACAGCGTGGAAGTGTGCGGCCAGAGCCCGACCGCTGAGAACGCTCTGGAGAATCTTCCCGAAACGAAGGCCGATATTGTCCTGGTGGATCTCTCGCTTCCCAAGATGAACGGCTTCGAGTTCGCCGCGGAGATCAAGAAGCGCTGTCCGGGTCTCGCCTGCGTCGTGATCTCGGGCTACCGCAACAAGGCTTTCGTCGATCGGGCCCGCTACGCCGGCCTGCAAGGCTACGTCGTCAAGGGCGAAACGGCCCAGTTGAAGACCGCGTTGAATGACGTTATCGCGGGAAAGTCCTACTTTCCACAGTTCGACCAATAAAAATTACAAAACATTGTGACAACGTCTGCTGTAGCGGCGCTCTAATGAGCGCCGGTTTTCCCAAAGAAGATGCGCCGAACAGCCGGCGCTCATAGAGCGCCGCTACAGCAATACCAGAGACGCCGATGCTCGGGCGAGGAACGGTGCCATCACAACTTGTGGGCAGCTCTATTCGGCCGGCGTAATCACGATATTTCGAAACACGACGCGGCCAGCCTCGGTGCCCTGAAGATAAATGGGACCGGGCGAGCCCTCATGGCTGTCGAGCGCGCCGCCGGTGATGCCCGGAATCTCCTGATGGTCAATGACCGTTTTCCCATCGTGAACCAAGGTGAGGGTTCGCCCTACCAGGGTGATATCGTAGGTTTGCCACACGTCCGGCGTCCGCGCGAGCGGAGGCTCCGGCGTCAGGAATCCGTAGACCGCACCCAGGCGGCGGTTGGGGGGTTCCGATATCGAGTCCGTTTCGATCTGCACTTCATAACGGCCTCGCAGGTAAACGCCGCTATTCGCCATGGGCCCGCAATTGAATTCAACATGGAGCTTGAAATCCCTGAACTTGGGGACGGAGATCAACTCGGAGCCGGTTCCGTTTCTCACCAGTGTGCCGTCCTCGACGCTCCAAACTTTTCCGTGAGCCGGATCGGCGAACTTCCAGCCCGAAAGGTCCTTGCCGTCGAACAGCTGGACCGGGTTGCCCCACTGAGGGGAGCTCCCCGCCGCAAGGGCCGGCGCTCTCTGGCCGGTCCACGACCAGGAGACGCCCTTGGGACTTGTTGCCGTGCCCGCGAGCCTGCCGCCGTCGAGCTTCCCTTTTATCACCGTGCCGTCGTCGAAGCCTTCGTCTGTCGGCGCTGTAAACTCGATTTCCCCGTCTTTGATTTGAACCGTGCCGGTGGGCGTCGCATGACCCCAGAATCCCACCATCAGACCTTGCACCTGGCCGTGCCGCTCAGACAGCTCAAGCCAGGACGGACGGTCCTGCGTTGGCGTCTTGACAGTGAGATCCCAACGGCCCAGGTACGGCCTGATCGAGCCGGAATCACTCGACGAAGCAACCGCTTGAGCCTCAGCTATTCCGCTACCCGCAAAAGGAACCAGCAACGCCGCCAAAAGAAGAACAACCCACAGCCTCCCCTGCTTTACCATCTCCGCCTCCTAAGTGAACGCGAGTGCCCGGCGCAGGACACCACCTCTCTGCGCCCGATGTACCCGTCACCGCCAGTATGAACCATTATCCGCGATGAGCGTCCTGCTGAGTTCGCGGTAAAGGATTGCAAGCATCGGGCGACACCGGCGTGAGTCCTCTGCCCGCCAGCACCACGACTGGCGGGCCCTCGGCAATGGATGCCGCGTCAGGACGTCACTTCACGACGAGCTTGTACGATCCTCCCTTGTCGAGCCGGATCACCAATCGGCTCCCGCCTTCTGCCGTACTTGCGTTCATCGCCTGGCCATTCACCAGAACGGACGTGGCTCCTGCTGCCGCCGGCAATGAAACCTCGGCGTCGACGCCGTCCGGCAGATCGATCGTGGTTTCGGCGCCCGCGCGCAGATCGACCTTGATCGGTCCGCGCGGCGTGGGCTCGGCGCCGCGCGCCCATTCGAGTCCGGCGAGATCGGGTCGAATGGTCACTTTGCTGAATCCCGCTGCTTCGGGCGTGATACCGAGGACCTGCTCCGTCAGCCAGGCCGTGGGTCCGCTCGACCAGCCGTGGCAGAGCGATACAAAATAGCCCTGGCCATCGTCGGCCTCGAGCGACTGGTGGAAGTTGTCCTTCGGCCAATCCGGATCGTAGGCTTCCCAGAAGCTGGTGGCGCCTTCGTGGATCATCGCGCCCCAATACTCGCGAATCCAGTCGAGCGCTTCTTTGCGATGCCCGCTCTCGGCCATGGCGGTGATCACGTAGAAGTTGTAATAAGGCGTGATCATGAAGTGACGCGGCTGCGACAGAACCCTGGTCCAGATGTCGCTGGTTTCGGAACCGCCCGCGACGCCGGAGAAGATCGCCATGGCGTTCGTCTCCCAGCGCGTGCCGAACGTGTCTGTCGACTCGTCGCGCAGATACTGCTGCGCCGCCTGCTTGACCTTCGTGGCTTCGTCTCCGAACTTCGCCGCGCCCGCGCGGTCGCCCGCTTCGCCGAGCAGCCACGCGCCCTCAGCGAACGCCTTGGCGAATTCCAGCGTGGTCGCGCGCCGCGCCTCGGCCGTATCGCCGTCGAGGTCGGGCGACCAGTCCACAAAGGGCCAGCTCTTGTGCGCGTTCACGAATACCGGACGGTCGTCGAGCTCGGTCTCCATGTAGCCCAGCAGCTCCGCCAGCGGCTGGCGAATCGATTCGAGATAATTGCGGTCGCCGATATGTCGATAGTAGTCCGCCTGGCCCATCACCCAGAACGCCGAGTAGCCGGGAATGCCGTTGACGTCGCCGTGCACGGGCTTGCCCGCGTCAGCAATCAGGTGATTCAGCGTATCCTGCATCAGGAAATGGTCGGCGAACGCGGTGTCGATCACCCGGCCGCTGACGTCGAGATCGCCCATCCAGCGGCCGCGGTCGCGCTTGGGCGCGTCCCAGATGTCGTCCTGCATGGAGAGGTGACTTGTGTAGGCTCCGACCTGCCAGATACGGTCGAGCAGGGGATCGGAGGACTCGAACGATCCCTGATACTTCACGGGGTAATAAGTCGTGTCCAGCCGGATGGCCTTGAAGCGCAGCGGCGGCGTCCCGGCGGCGAAGCGGACCACGGCGTAGCGAAAGGCGCTCTTCGGCCCGCGTACGGTCGCGTGCGGCGGGACCGTGATGGGATCGACCCCGAGATACGGCTCGTTGATCGCTTCCTCGCGCGACTCGCCGAACTGCAGCTCGAGCTTCATGGGCTCCGCCGAGTCCGAGGTGATCTCCAGACGCCCGTCGGACTCACGTCCAAGGTCGAGAACGACGAAGGGATACTCTTCGCGAGTAGCGCCAGGCGATGGCAGCGTTACACTGAATTCGCCGGCGGCGCTGCCGCCCGCAGTGCCGGTGGACGATCCGCCCGATTGGCCCTGCGCGCCTGCGTTGGGCGCTACGGGCGCGATGGCGGCGACGTTCTCAAGTCTGCCTAGGCCGTCAAAGGCATAAATCACGCTCTCGACGGGCGCGGCGACGTGCGCCAGAAACGGCGAGAGTCCATCGTAGCCAGGCCACTGATACATGCCCGCGTCATTGTTCCACTGGAAGAAGTCGATGTCGCTCTCAATTCCTCCGAGCGCATGCACCGGCTTCCATCCGCCGGAACTGCTGCCTGCTTGCTGCCAGCCGCTTCCGGCATGATCGTTGCACTGCCATTTCGCATCGCTCATCACGAGTGCCGGTCCTGTTATCTCCAGGGGCTGCGGAATAATCTTCACCACCAGGCGATCGCCTTCCGATACCTGAAGGGCCAGCGTATTCGCGCCCGCTCGCAAGGCGCGAGCGACAGGCAGAGCGAGCACCATGGGCTGTAGACGCGATTTCGAATCGCGCTCGGCGTTGGCGATGAGGCGTCCGTTCACATACACGCGGATCCTGTCGGGTCCGGCAGCGTATAGCGTGGCCGTTGCCGGAACGCTCTTGAGACTGAAGGTGTCGCGGAAGTAGAACGTCCGGTGCGAGTCGGAGTCCTTGGTGCCTGGCGCCCAGATGTACTGCTCGGGCAACGGATGATGCGCCGCGGACTCGAGATTCGGCGAGGCAATATCACCGGTGAGATCGAGCTTCGCCGGCGCGAAGTGCTCTTGCGCCAGGGCGAAACTGGCGCCCAACTCGAGGATCGTAATGAACAGCAGGATTCGACCGTATCGCAAGTTCTTTGCCCCCTTTTGCACCTCCGA
>JASHQD010000734.1 GCA_030037755.1 Terriglobia bacterium | reverse complement strand
CCGCACCCCTCTTCCTTTTGCCTCGGTCCTCTCTCAGTGCTTCTTATCCTCTTTGGAGTTCGACCTCGATTCGGACTTTGGCTGCGATTTGGGAGCATGCGGCAGGACCTCCCGATCCTTGGACGGACCGGCGGCCTTCCCCTGTCGCAGATTCTCCTCTTGCTGTGGCTCGAGTGGGCGTCCCGGATCCTGCCGATACGCGGGCTCGTGCGCTGTGAAGGGTACATCCCGCGCCGGAGGCGGAGTCTTGGTGACGAATCGCGGCGGGGTACTCGGCGGCGTATACCGGGCTGCCGGCGCGGCTCCCTCTACCGGAGCAGGCTTGGCCGCAGGCGCTGGGGCCGCAGCGCGCGCAGGTGGTTGCGCCGCTCTCGCCGGCGCCGGGGGAGGCGACAGGCGGGCTTCCCGAACTGGCTGAGCCTTCGCTACCGGCCGGGCCGCGGGGGCCCTGCCGCCGAAGGCGGCGGTCCGAACGGGCGCCATCGCAGGATGCGCGATGACCTGAGCGTTAGCGAGCTGCTGAGGGGTCACTCTGACCGCCGCACGCCCCACGGCCTGTCCGCTCCGGAATACGTTTCCGGGCACAGCCGTGGTGCCGACGTCACGATAGGCGTAATGGATGTTGGTCACGTTGATGTTGGTGTAGTTCGTGATCGTCACGTTCCGCACGTTGGTCACGTTAACCTCACGAATGTAGGCGGGCGAGGCGTGATACCAGGGAATGAACGGATCGCGCGGACCGAGCGGGAACCACGCCGCCAGGCCGAGTCCACCCACACCGATTCCAATCGAGAATCCTCCGCCGCCGACAAATGCGACCAGGGCCGGAGCGAAAACAGGTCTGACCGCGACCGGGCCGGGAACCCAGCCCCAGGCGCTGCCAACCAGAGCCCAGCGGCCGTAGTGGAACGGCGCAAAACCCCACGGCTCGTCCTCAACCCAGGTCCATCCCCAGGGCTCAACCCAAGCCCAATGACCGAAACGATAGGGCACCCACCCGGCGGCGACGCCGGAGGGGTACCACACGGCGCCGTAGTCCGGCACCTCCTGCCAGGCGCCGTATTGGTCCAGGTCCTCGGCGCCGGGGACGTAAGGACTCACGTACTGCGCGGAGCGGAAATTACGAACGCGGCTGTCGCGGCTGTCGCACCACTGGTCGAATCCGTCTTCACCGGGAAATCCGATGCCGCTGGCCTGCACGGGATTGGTTCCTACCAGCTGCACGGCCTGGCCCGACTCGAGAATCTGGTTCACATCGCCGGCTGTGATCTGGACGCTGCCGCCGTAGGCGACAACTCGTGTTCCGTTGTTGGGATCGACGTCGACCCGATAGGATCCGGGACTCTGCGCGATGACGGCGCCGTTGGGTGTGTCAATCTCGAGTGTCTGTCCGTTCGGCAGATCATACGCCGTCACTCGAAGGCTTCCCTGTCCGACGCCGAGCTGGAGAATTTGATCGTTGAAGTTGACGACGGTCAGGTCGGTGGTTGCGGACATCCGCACGGCACATGGCCCGGCCTCTAATTCAGCGCGTGCGCCCTGATCCGTGTACAGGCGGTCGCCGGTCGTGACCGTGAAATTCACGGTTGCCTGGCTCCAGTCGGTTTCGCCCGACGGCTGGAGTGACACGTTTCCATCGGCGACGCTGAGCCGCGCGGCACGGCTGGGCGGATTGCCGTTGTCGCCCTGATCCGGCGGCGCTCCCTGGTCCTGAGCCCAGAGCGGCGCCGCCAGAATTACTGGCAACAACAGAAGAAGCAGAATCTTGCGAGTTGAACCTTCTTTGTTCATTTGACCCTCACCTCTGCACAAGATATAAGTCAACGAGTACCGGGGTCTTGCAACTGCAGCCTTCCGAGAGCACCTGGTATTCCAAATACGGGGCGAGTCCGAACAGTGAGCCTATCGGACACAGTATAAGCGATTTACCTCGGTCCTGCGATGGGTCTAGCGACGCACGCAAGGAGTCAAATGGCTGTTTTCCACCATGGGCGTCCTTACGGTCTGGTTGAATTACCCCGAATGGTGCAGCGGCCGCGTCGCCTTTGATCTGCGCGCGCCGACTAGAGTGGCACGGTGCGGACAAACCACGGCCGGGCGTAACCGCGCGTGTAAGACTCGCGTCTACCTTAGAGAGGTAAACTCGAGACCGCGGACGAGGCGTGCGCCACATAATCCGGACGTCCAGTCCAGGTGCAACGCAGCGCCCGGTTCCGATCCGTTGCAGGCCGGTGACGGGACGTGGCGGGTTTTGAGGTACGCGAACGAGGAGCCAAGACCCGCGGGAGTCCGCAGAGCATCTCAGAATTCTGAGGATCTTGAACTCATGAATGAAAAGCATCCTGCAATTGGTGTTGAAGACGTACCATCGCCCGGCAAGGAATTCGAGAACGGCGGGCTGGAACCTCCGCGCCGTGGTCGAGCCTGGTTATGGATCGTTGTCCTGGCCGTAATCGCGGCCGCCGTCGCTTATCGCTTTTGGCCGAAAGCCGCCGCGCAGGCCCCAGCGACCACCACCGCAACTGGCGGCGGCCGGCGAGGTGGGGGCGGCATCCCACCTGTGGTGGCGGTGAAAGCAACCAGGGGCAACATCGGAGTGTACGTCACCGATCCAGGCGCCGTGGCTCCGGTGTACACGGTAACGGTGCAGAGCCAGATCAGCGGCTACCTGACCCAAGTCCTTTACAAAGAGGGCGACATGGTGCAAAAGGGTCAGGCATTAGCGGAAATCGATCCGCGGCCCTATCAGGTGCAACTGGAAACTGCCCAGGCTTCGTTGGTGAGGGATCAGGCCAACCTCGATAACGCTCGCGTCGACCTCAAGCGGTATCAGACCCTGGTGCCCGAGAGGGCCGTTCCCGAGCAGACGCTTGCGACCCAGGTCGCCCTGGTGAAATCCGATGAGGGCGTTGTGGCGACCGATCAGGCGGCAATCGATAGCGCGCAGCTCAACCTCGTATACTGCCACATTACGGCGCCCATCACCGGACGCGTCGGACTGCGTTTGATCGATCCGGGAAATTACATTCAGAACAGCAGCGCGTTGGTTGTGGTCACGCAACTTCAGCCGATTACCGGTGTGTTTCCCATCGCGGAGGACTCGCTCCCGCCCGTGATCCAGAAGTGGCGCGCGGGGCAGCGGCTGAGCGTCGAAGCCCTGGACCGCAACAACAAGCACCTCGCCTGGGGTTTTCTCTCGACGATCGACAACCAGATTGATCCCACGACTGGAACTGTGAAACTCCGGGCGACGTTCCCGAACGAAGACAATGCGCTGTTTCCCAATCAGTTCATCAACGCCAAACTGCTGGTTGAGGAAAAACACAGCGTCACCTTGCTTCCCACGGCAGCCGTTCAAATCAACAACCAGCAGAGCTACGTCTGGTTCGTGAATCCGGACTCCACAGTGGCGATACGACAGATCAAGCAGGGCACCAAGGAAGGGGAGATGACGGAGATCGACTCCGGTCTCAATCCTGGAGACGAGGTGGTGATGACTGGCGTGGACCGGCTCCAGCCGGGCAGCAAGGTGAGCGCACAACTCGAAGGATACGGCAATACTCCCAGCAATCCCCCCAGCAACACGCAGAGCGGGGACTAGATGAGTCCTTCCCGGATCTTTATTCTCCGACCGATCGCGACTTCGTTGCTGATGGCCGCCATCATGTTGGCGGGTGGTGTCGCTTACAAGGAACTGCCAGTTTCCGCGCTGCCCGAGGTCGATTACCCGACCATTCAGGTGGTCACGATGTACCCGGGCGCGAGCCCGGACGTGATGGCCACATCGGTGACGGCCCCGCTCGAGCGTCAGTTCGGCGAAGTGCCGGGCTTGCAGCAGATGACCTCGATCAGCTCCAGCGGCTGCTCGGTCATCACCTTGCAGTTCAACTTGAGCCTGAATATCGACGTCGCCGAGCAGGAAGTACAGGAGTCGATCAACGCATCGGGGACATATCTTCCGCCCGACCTTCCCACGCCGCCGATCTACAGCAAGACCAACCCAGCCGACACGCCGATTCTGACTTTGGCGCTGACCTCGAACGACATTCCGCTGTCCAAGGTGGAAGACTACGCGGATACCCGGTTGTCGCCCAAGATTTCACAGTTGCCCGGGGTAGGACTCGTGAGCATCGGCGGCGGCCAGAAGCCGGCCGTGCGCATCCAGGTTAATCCCACGCAATTGGCGTCTTACGGGCTTAATCTCGAGGACGTCCGCAATGCCATTGTCTCCGCCAACGTCAACCAGGCCAAGGGCAACTTCGACGGACCGCACCAGGCTTACCAGATTGGCGCCAACGATCAGTTACTCTCGAGCAACCAGTACGCGCCGATGATCATTGCCTACAGGAATGGCGCGCCGGTCAAGCTGAGCGATGTCTCCACTGTCAAGGACGACGCCGAGAACATTTACGAGGCGGCCTGGATGAACAGCACTCCGGCCGTCATCGTGAACATTCAGCGGCAGCCAGGCGCAAATATCATCACCGTCGTCGACCGCATCAAGGCTCTGCTTCCCCAGTTGACGTCGACGCTGCCGCAATCGGTCCAGGTGAAGGTCCTGACCGACCGCACGAGCACGATCCGGGCCTCAGTGACGGATGTTGAATTCTCGCTGATGCTGACCGTAGCCCTCGTCGTCATGGTGATCTTTCTTTTCTTGCGCAATCTCTCCGCCACCGTAATTCCGAGCGTGGCGGTACCGCTCTCGATCGTTGGCACGTTCGGAGTGATGTACCTTCTCGGGTACAGCTTGAACAATCTCACTTTGATGGCGCTAACGATTTCCACAGGCTTCGTGGTGGACGACGCCATCGTCATGATCGAGAACATCACGCGTTACATTGAGGAGGGCGAGCCCCCGCTGCAAGCGGCGCTGAGAGGGTCGGCGCAAATCGGCTTCACGATCATCTCGCTGACGGTGTCGCTGATCGCCGTCCTGATTCCGCTGCTGTTCATGGGCGACATTGTGGGCCGCCTTTTCCGCGAGTTCGCCGTCACTCTGGCCGTTACGATCCTGGTGTCCGCGGTGGTATCGCTCACGTTGACGCCGATGATGTGCTCGAAGCTCCTGAAGCGCCGGCCCGAGCATGAGCAGAGCCATTTTTATCGGGTTTCGGAGCGGGCCTGGAAGTGGACAATCGACGTTTATGACCGCAGCCTGCAATGGGTGTTGCGGCGCCAGACAGCGACGCTGCTGGTCGCTGTCGCCACGTTCGTGTTTACCATCCTGCTCTACATTTACATCCCGAAAGGATTCTTCCCAATCCAGGACACCGGTGTTATTCAAGGCGTCTCCGAAGCTGCGCAGACGGTATCCTTTCAGCAGATGTCGAACGAACAGCAGCAACTGGCGCAGGTGATTCTCACCGATCCCGCTGTGGACAGCCTTTCCTCCTTTATCGGCGTCGATGGTACCAACACCACTCTCAACAGTGGCCGCATTCAAATCAATCTGAAGCCGCTTAACGTCCGCAAGGTCAGCGCAACCGAGGTTATTCGCCGCCTGCAGCCCAAGCTGGAAAAGGTGCCCGGGATCACCCTTTTTATGCAGCCCGTGCAGGACCTGACCGTGGACGATCGGGTGAGCCGCACGCAATTCCAATACACGTTGGAAGATCCCAACGCGGGGGAGCTGAACGATTACGCCCCGAAGATGCTCGCGGCCTTGCAGAAAAGACCGGAGCTGCGCGATGTGGCCAGCGATCAACAGGTCGGAGGGTTGCAAGCCCAGCTGGTTTACGATCGTGAAACGGCGTACCGTCTCGGCATCTCTCCCTCCACGATCGATCAGACGCTCTACGATGCCTACGGTCAGCGCGAAGTATCGGTCATGTTCACGCAGTTGAACCAGTATCACGTGGTACTGGAGTTGAAACCGCGGTTTCAGCAGAATCCGCTCGACCTCCGCGATCTCTACATCCGTACCGGTGCTTCGGGTTCGAGCGCCGCCAGCGCCTCTTCGACGGTGGTTACGGGCGGGACCTCAGCCACCGAGCTGTTCGGGCCTACAAGCTCGCTGACGGTGGCAGCCAACACGTTGTCCTCGAGCACTTCCTCGTCTGCGCTGAATGCATCGACGATCGCCTCGGATTCGGCCTTCGCCGGACCGATCAGTTCCAGTTCGTCGTTTGCCAGCGGAGGGCAGGTCCCGCTGGCCGCCTTCACTCACGTGGAGGAAACGAACGCTCCCCTCACCGTTAATCATCAGGGGCAGTTTCCGGTGGTGACGCTCTCCTTTAATCTGGCTCCGAACGCTTCGCTCGGCGACGCAATCAAAGCCGTCAACGAGGTCAAGGACGAGATGGGAATGCCGGCAAGCATTCAGGGTGCGTTTCAGGGGACGGCAGCCTCGTTTCAAAATTCCCTTGCCAGTGAGCCGCTGCTGATTCTGGCCGCGCTCATCACGGTTTACATCGTGCTGGGCGTGCTGTACGAAAGCTACATTCACCCCATCACGATTCTTTCCACGCTGTCATCGGCGGGTCTTGGCGCGCTGCTGGCGTTGTGGATCACGGGGAATGATTTCAGCGTAATCGCGCTGATCGGTATCGTGCTCTTGATCGGCATCGTGAAGAAAAACGGCATCATGATGGTGGACTTTGCCCTGGAGGCCGAGCGCAAGGAAGGCATGACCCCGGTCAACGCCATCTACCAGGCGTGTTTGCTGCGTTTCCGGCCCATCATGATGACGACGATGGCGGCACTGCTGGGCGGCGTTCCGTTGGCGTTCGGCTCCGGCACGGGGTCCGAACTGCGACGCCCCCTTGGGATCAGCATCGTGGGCGGCTTGCTGATCAGTCAGCTTTTGACGCTTTACACCACGCCGGTTATTTACATCTGGTTCGATCGGCTGCAGAGCCGCCTGTCACGGCACTCTTCCCGTCGAAGGGAACTTGGCCCAGGTACCGAGGCGGTTGGAGCGGAATGAGCGCATGTTGAGCGTCGTCGTCAGACAAGCGGTCCAGTCGCATGGCAGGCACGGCATGATGTCGGTGTTTCACCATCTGGGAGCACTGGGACTCTTCCCGCTCGCGATTCTCGATAGCTCTCCGGTGCCGACTTTCGGAGGGCCCGACATTTTGACGGCAATTCTTGCCGCCAGCCACCGCAACCCGTGGTACGAATACGCGGCGGTTGCGACGGGCGGATCCGTGATTGGGGCCTACCTGACTTTCAGACTTGCGCGAAAGGCCGGCTTGAGCTATCTACGCCCCAAGTTCGGACAACGAAGGCTCGACGCCATTCTCGGTTTTTTTGACAGGTGGGGTACCGGTGCGCTGGCCGCCTCGACGGTCGTGCCGTTTCCAGCTCCCACATGCGTCCTTTTCGCGGCTGCCGGAGCCTCGAACTACAGTCGTGGCCGGTTTCTGACCGTGGTGTCGATCTGCCGGTGTGCCCGCTACACATTTATCGCTGTCGTCGCCGATCACTATGGCCGCCATTTTGTGCACGGCCTGCGCCACCCTGGAGAAGAGTGGAATTGGTTGCTTTTGTTCGCCGCCGTAATTGTCACATTGATTACGGCGGGGGTGCTGCTCAACAGGCGGATAACGACGGCACAGAAAGGGGTTTTACGAAGGGTCGCCTGAAAGGCGCGCTACGGTTGGCGAAGTCCGCGGCATTTTTGTGAAACGCTTCAGGCGCTTTTAGCGGCAGGGAATTCGCAATGAGCATTTCGGAACCCTTTATTCGCAAACCGATCGCCACCACCCTCCTGACCGTTGCCATTGCTTTGGCTGGAGCGGTGGCTTTTCGTCTGCTCCCGGTCGCGCCCTTGCCTCAGGTGGACTTCCCGACCATCAATGTGCAGGCTTCGCTCCCTGGCGCCAGCCCCGAGACCATGGCGTCTTCGGTGGCGACCCCGCTGGAGCGCCAGTTCGGGCGTATTGCGTCGGTCACCGAAATGACTTCGTCCAGCAGCATTGGATCAACCAGCGTTACCCTGCAATTCGATTTGAACCGGAATATCGACGCCGCCGCCCGCGATGTAGAGGCGGCCATTAACGCCGCGCGCGGATATTTACCCACCAACCTTCCGAGCAACCCGACTTACCGGAAATCGAATCCAGCGGATTCCCCGATCTTCATGTTGGCTCTTACCTCAAACGTCCTCAGTAAGAGCCAGATGTACGATGCGGCCGACTCGGTCATCGAGCAGAAGATCTCGCAAATCAGCGGTGTGGGCCAGGTGGTCGTGGGCGGCGGAGCGCTGCCAGGCGTTCGGATCGAGCTGAATCCCGACCAGATGACCAAGTATGGCATCGGTTTCGAGCAAGTTCGAGGTGTGTTGAGCGGGTCGAATGCCAACACACCGAAGGGATACTTCTCCGACGGACATCTGACGTGGGAAGTTGCTTCGAACGACCAGATCTTCCATGCCGTCGATTACTCTCCGCTGATTGTCGCCTACCGTCATGGAATGGCCGTGCGAATCCAGGACATCGGCCAAGCCGTTGACGGGCCCGAGGACTTGCGCAACGCAGGCTTTGCCAACGGAAAGCCCTCGGTTCTCGTCATCATCTGGCGCCAACCCGGGGCCAATATCATCGATACGGTCGATCGCATCCGCGCCACCATGCCCCAGCTCAAGGCGGCCCTGCCGCAGTCCATTGACATGCGGGTCGCCATGGATCAGACGATCACCATCCGCGCTTCGGTGACGAATGTCGAGCAGACATTGCTGATCTCGGTGTTCCTGGTGATCCTGGTGGTTTTCTTTTTTCTGCGGAATGGCCGGGCCACCATCATTCCCAGTATTGCGGTTCCCGTCTCGATTATCGGTACATTTGGGGTGATGTACCTCCTCAATTACAGCCTCGACAACCTGTCGTTGATGGCGCTGACCATTTGCACGGGATTCGTCGTGGACGATGCTATCGTGGTGATCGAGAACATAACCCGCTACCTCGAACAGGGACTGCCGCCGTTCCAGGCCGCGCTCAAGGGAGCACAGGAAATCGGCTTCACCGTGCTCACCATCAGCACCTCGCT
Organism: Terriglobia bacterium; assembly: GCA_030037755.1. Lineage (GTDB taxonomy): Bacteria > Acidobacteriota > Terriglobia > UBA7540 > UBA7540 > Gp13-AA77. The sequence goes on along the minus strand of JASHQD010000734.1, from coordinate 348 downwards.
GGTTGCGGTATTCATCCCCCTGCTTCTGATGGGCGGAATTGTGGGACGGCTGTTCCATGAGTTTTCTGTAACCCTGTCGGTCGCCATCGCTGTTTCCATGGTGGTTTCCCTTACGACTACGCCCACCATGTGCGCCCATCTCCTGAAGGAGCAAAAGACTCATGGCTGGTTCAACAAGACCAGTGAACGTGGTTTCAATGCGGTCATCGGCGCCTATGGCAGAACTCTCAACAAAGTGCTGGATTTCCCGGCCATCACGCTCACCATATTGCTGGCCACCATAGCCCTTAACATTTACCTCTACATTCGCGTGCCCAAGGGCTTCTTCCCGCAGCAGGACAACGGAAG
>JASHQD010000733.1 GCA_030037755.1 Terriglobia bacterium | reverse complement strand
ATTGGACGCGATTCGTTGCCCGGAGGGCAACCGCCGTGTCCTTTCAAATCCCTTTTCCTTGCGCCTTGTGTCTGTCGACTGTTGACTGTCGACTTCCACCTCACACCTGCAAGGCACGCAAATACGGGACGCTGGCCTTCATCAAGTCCAGATCCATCTCGACGAAATAGTTCCTGATACCGCCCGTCCGTGCCGCGGTAAAGATCTCTTTCCAGTCGAGCGAGTCCTGGCCGATGGGGGCTTCCTTGTGACCCTTGGCATCCCAGCCTTGGGCGTGCATGGAAATGAAACGGCCCGGGTACTTGGTGAAATACTCGGCGGCGTCGTAACCCTGGGCGATGGTGGAAACCTGGAACTGAAACTTAACCAGTTTGGGGTCGAGCAGGCCGAAGAGCAAATCGTAAGTTCTCTGCCCATTAACCGTGGTGAGCAGGAAGTCCTCGTTGTGGAGACCCTGCTGGATGCCGGCGGCGGCGGCGTTCTCGGCCATTTTGTTGTACTCGTCGGCAGCGCGCTTCACGTCGTCCATCGTCGGATGGTCGGGACCTTCCAGGCTGGGCACGATCATTTGCGTGAGGCCGAGGTTCTTCGCCCAGGCGATCCGGCCCTCCTGATCTTTCCTCAGCTCCTCGATTGTGAAATGACAACTCGTACAGACGAGACCCGCGTTGGTGATCATGCTCCGCAACTCCCAGCCGTATTTGGCCAAGCTAGCGAACCCGTCGTCAACATAGCCTACAGGCGAGCACAGTTCCACCGCCTGGAATCCGGCCGCCGCCAGCATTTTGAGGGTACCGGGCACGTCTTTGGCCATCATCTCCCGGACCGGCCACGTCTGGCAGCCAATCGGCATCCCCAGCGGGTTGGCTCTCAACCGCATCAACTCCGCCGGAAGCAGTCCGGCGGCCGCCAGTCCAGCCGCTGCATGTTTGACAAAACCTCTTCTCGTCATCCTAGACATTTTGACCCTCTTTCCATATCTCCGGCCCCGGGCTCAGGCGGAACTCTCAAACGTCGGGCAGTGTTTGGATTCGAAGTGGGGGCGGCCCTCGGTGGTCACTTGGGGTGGCCCCTGGGCCGCCCCTCGGTCGAATCGGACGCTACCAACCCATGCCTTTACTCCCGTCACGCTGAATCAATCCAGGTGGGTTGGCTACAAGGGGATGCTCGACACTGAATCAGACAGCTATAATGCGGGTCGGAGGCACGGACCCGGCAAGACGCTTGATCCACTCGTTCCCTTAAACGAAACGGTAGCCGCCTTCGAAGGCCCGGGTCTATTGGACTTTGGTCCTACTTACAACGAGCGATCATGCGAACCGCCCTCGTTGGCGCCTGTTCCGAAATCGGCCGGAAGCCTTGAGTCGCATGGAGAAAGAGACCGCAAACGGCGCTGGTTAGCCCCACGTTAACCGGGGCAAACCGAGTTTATTACTATATGGTTACGAGTGAAAGATCTTGACATAGGGTACTGAGGAGACCGAGGATGGTGAACGCATCTCACTCGGACATCACGGGCGGCATGAGCACGGCTCAAGCTCGACAGGAGGAAGAAATGCACGGTCCTGACCGGCAGTGCCAAGTTCCAGCAACGCGTCGGAATCTCGTTCAACGCGAAAGGTCCACATCGCGCGGGCGGCAAGCGAAATGGTGCGCAAGGGTTTTCGCGGTCCTGATCGTATGGGCAACTACTGCGATCGCTCTATCGGCGCAGACTTTCACCAATGTCTTTGACTTTGAAACGACCAATGGAAAATTCCCTCTGGCGCCGGTCTTTCAGGGCACCGACGGAAATCTGCACGGCTCGGCGGAAGAAGGAGGAGCCGACGGTGTGGGCTCGATTTTCAGCATCAGTTCCGTGGGCACGCTGGTAAAGCAGCAGAGCCTGGATTCGACGAACGGAGCCTTTCCCCTCAGCGGACTGCTGGAAGGCACCGACTCCTACTATTACGGGACAACATCGAGCGGCGGCACCGGAACCTGTAACACCTATGGCGCCTCGTGCGGCACGATTTTCAAAATCTCGTCCAGCGGCGTGCTGACAACGGTCCACAGTTTCGACTTCACGGACGGCTGGAGTCCTGAAGGCGGGCTTGTTGAGGGGTCCGACGAAAATCTGTACGGTACCACCGAGGGCGGGGGCTCCGGATCCTGCGTGGACGGCGGCATCAACTACGGGTGCGGCACCGTCTTTAAAATGGCTTCGAGCGGTGCCGTAACAACGCTCTACAGCTTTTGCAGCCGGGAGAACTGCGCCGATGGCAGCGGGCCCACCGCCGGCTTGATCCAGGCCGACGATTCCAACTTTTATGGAACAACCGCGGAGGGCGGAGCCAATTTATCCTGCACGAACTTCGGCCATAGCAACGGCTGCGGAACCGTATTCCAGCTTACTGCGGAGGGCAAGCTCACCATCCTTCATAACTTCTGTTCTGCGCCGAGCTGCGCGGATGGTCAATGGCCGGCCGCCGGACTGGTCCAGGGCTCCGATGGTAACTTCTACGGCACCACCTCGTATGGGGGCAATATCACTCACTCCTGTGCCAATGGCTGCGGAACAGTTTTCAGGATCACGCCTGGCGGCCATCTGACCCGGTTATGGGCGTTCTGCTCCGACGGTTGTACCGACGGCGAGTACCCGTCGGGTCTTATCCAGGGAACGGACGGAAACTTCTACGGGACCACCACCTATGGCGGGGACAACGGCGTCTGCAGCTCCGGATGTGGCACCGTTTTCGAGATCACTTCCACCGGCACGTTGACGACGCTCTACGCGTTCTGCCCGGAGTTCGGATGCTATGACGGCGCGGAGCCGCAGGCGGGTCTCATCCAGAACACGGACGGCAGCTTCTACGGGACCACCTCTTCGGGCGGAACCTCGGGGGTAGGCGCGGTATTCAGCCTCTCGACCGGTCTCGGTCCGTTCGTGGCGATGCTGCCCACATCCGGCGGCAGCGGCAGGACGGTACGCATCCTGGGTACGAGCCTCACCGGCGCCACCAGCGTAACTTTCAACGGCATATCGGCAGACTTCACCGTCGAGTCGGCTTCCTACATCAGCGCAACCGTACCCGTAGGCGCAACCAGCGGCACCGTCAAAGTGGTGACGCCAGGCGGGACGCTTTCGAGCAATGTGCCTTTCCGCGTGATTCAGTAGAAGTCGACAGTTGAGAGTCGAGAGTCAAAGTCAACAGTTGGCAGTTCACAGTTCACAGTCCGCAGGTTGTCTGGCGGATCAGGTTAGCGGGTGGACTGCTCCGGGCTGCGTTCTGGTCGCAGTTGCTACCGTTGACAGTTAACAGTCAACAGTTGTCAGTCGGTCGAGCTGTTGCCGTTGTGAATGTGGAAGAAACCGCGTTGGTAAGGCCAAGCAAATCAAAGCTGCTCCGTGACGCTTTTGCGTAACCGCTCGCGGGGTCACACCGCAAGCCACAGCCAAGAGCGGCGATGCCGCACTGACAACTGTTAACTGTCAACTGTGAACTGTCGACTGCTGACTGTCGACTGTCAACTCCCTTGCGCCTAATCTTACCCGGCGGTAAGATACATCCAGCACCGGAAATTCCGGCTCGCGACGGATCGAGGCGCCCCGTGGCAAGAAGCGTACTCGCGCAGCAACCGCATTGGAAAGCCTTCGCCAGCCGCCGGCGAGACCCCGCCACCAAACGCGAGGCCGTGCTGAAGACAGCGGCGGAATTGTTCCTCGAGAAAAGCTACGGGCGCACGTCGCTCAACGACATCGCCGCGCGGCTGAACATCACCAAGCCCGCTCTCTACCATTATTTTCACAGAAAGGAAGAAATCCTGCTGGAGTGCTATCGCTGGGGGACGACGCTTATCGAGGAGAGCCTCACGGAAATCGCGAGCTCCTCGGGCACCGGGCTCGAAAAAGTGGCGGCCTTTATCTATTCGTACGCCAACGTGATGACCGTAAACTTCGGCCGGTGCGTCATGCGCCTCGATGAAGGCGACCTGTCGGCGCAGGCGCTCGAAGAGGTTCGAAACTACAAACGAAAGATCGATCGCCGGCTGCGATCGTTCATCCAGGATGGCATTCGCGACGGCTCCGTCGGGCCGTGCGATCCCAAGATCGCCGCATTCTCAATCGCCGGCGCCGTGAATTGGATTTGCATGTGGTATGAACCGGAGGGACCGCTGACCGGCGAAGAGATCGCGTCGCAATTCGCCCGGACCTTGACGCAGGGATTGGCGCGGCGGAGAACGGAGGTCTCACGCCGGACTGCGCCGCCGGGACCGTCGGCCGACTAGTGGACTGTCCCGCTCACTTCATAGCCGCGCGAAACGGCCGCGGAGGAACCGGTCCAAGAACTCCCCTCATTGAAAAGGAGGGGGCGGGGGTGGTTGTAAGGAAATAATCGGGACAGCCCGCTGGTAGCGGTCAACGGTCGACAGCGAAAGACCAGAGGCCTTCGAGCCTTATGAACGAAAGCCAGAATGCTGCAATACAGGTTAGGCGGCGCCGGCTTTACGAGCGGTCCGGCGTCTTGCGCGGCGCGGGTAAGGCTTGAGGGAATCGGCAGCGGCCGTTTGCAGGAGTTTCAGAAAGGAGAGCGCTTCCGCCGTCAGCGGCTGGTGGCGCAGGTGGATGACGTCGAGATTGCGATGGAGCGGCTCGGCGCCGGCGATCTCGATGGCTCGGAGCTTGCCGCTGCGCAACTCCTGGGCGACGGCGATCAGAGGCAGAAAGCCGAGGCCGAGGCCGCGCTCAACCATTCGCTTGGCGGCCTCGATGCTCTCGACTTCGAGCACGACATTGGGCAGCAGGCCGGCGCGCCGGAACAGGCCCTGGGTCAGCGTCCAGTCGCTCGAGCCGCGATCGTAGAAGATGAGCGGCCAGGTTTCCAGTTGTTCCAGGCGCGCCTTCGCTACACGGGCGTTCGGATGCCGGGGATGTCCGGTCAGGATCAGCGGATCGTCGCGCAGCGTGGTGGTCTCAATATCGGGATGATTCAAGGCGCGGGCCACGCCCATGTCGGCTTCGCCGTCCACCACCATCTGGAGCACTTCCTTGGAGTGGCCGGCGCGTACTGTCACCATGGTCTTGGGATGCGCTCTCTGATAGCGCTTCAGCACGTCGGGAAGAAAGTAGGTGCAGATGGAAAGCGCGGCGGCAATGCGAAGCGCGCCGGCCGCCGAGGGCTGCAGCTGATGGACGGCCTGCCGGGCCTCGGCGATGTCGCGAAGAACCTGCTCGGCGTAGGGCCGCAAGGTCCGGCCGGCGGGCGTCAGAGAGAGCTTGGCGGCGCCGCGGGCAAAGAGGCTTGTGCCCAGCGAATCTTCGAGCGCCTGAATGCGCGCGCTGACAGCGGGCTGGCTGACGTTCAGGACCTCGGCCGCACGGCGGAATCCGCCATGCGCCGCGACCGCGAGAAACGTCTTGACCTGATCGATCTCCATGGATCGCAGCGCCAAACCGCTGCTGAGGATTATACCGCAGGCGGCCCGATAGAAAAAGCTGATCATGACTTATAACCCGAATCAGTTTGACCTATTGCCGGGCGTGGCCCAATCTCATAGCTGCGCGGGCGCGCGAGGGGGTCGGGGTTATCGCTGATCAGAAGCGAGCGCGCCACGCGAGAATCCTGAGGCGAATGAGGGAGAGCATGGGAAAGAACGGCACACTGGCAGGAACCGCTCACGAGTGGCGCAACGGTAATCGCTGGCAAGGCGTCACGAGGCCCTACAGCAACGAGGACGTACTCCGGCTGCGAGGCTCCGTGGCGATCGAGCACACGCTGGCGCGCCTGGGCGCCGAGCGGCTATGGGAGTTGCTGCACACCCGGCCGTACGTGGCGGCGCTGGGCGCGCTGACGGGCAACCAGGCAATCCAGCAGGTCAAGGCGGGCCTGGAAGCAATCTACATCAGCGGCTGGCAGGTCGCCGGTGACGCCAACGACGCCGGCCAGATGTATCCCGATCAGAGCCTCTATCCCGCCAACAGCGTGCCCAGCCTCGTCCGGCGGATCAATCAGGCGCTGGCGCGCGCCGATCAGATCCACCACGCCGAAGGAAAGAACGGCATGCATTGGTTCGCTCCCCTGATCGCCGACGCCGAGGCCGGATTCGGCGGCAGCTTGAATGCGTTTGAACTGATGAAGGCCATGATCGAGGCGGGCGCCGCCTGCGTCCATTTTGAGGATCAGTTGTCCTCGGCCAAGAAGTGCGGACATCTTGGCGGCAAAGTGTTGGTTCCGACCAGCGAAGCCATTCAGAAGCTGGTCGCAGCCCGCCTCGCGGCGGATGTCATGGGCGTCCCGACGCTTGTTCTCGCCCGCACCGACGCCAATAGCGCGCATCTGCTGACCAGCGATATCGATCCGCGCGACCGCGAATTCCTGACCGGCGAACGAACGCCCGAAGGATTCTTCCGCATCCGCGGCGGCCTCGATTCCGCCATCGCCCGCGGCGTCGCCTACGCGCCCTACGCCGACCTGATCTGGTGCGAGACCTCGAAGCCCGATCTCGACGAGGCGCGCCGGTTCGCCGAGGCGGTGCTCAGCCGGCATCCGCACAAAATGCTGGCCTACAACTGTTCGCCGTCGTTCAACTGGAAGAAGAACCTCGACGACACCACCATCGCGCGCTTCCAGAAGGAGCTTGCGGCCATGGGCTACAAGTTCCAGTTCGTGACGCTGGCTGGCTTCCACGCGCTGAATCTCTCGATGTTCGAGCTGGCGCGGGGCTACAAGCTGACGGGCATGACCGCTTATTCCAGGCTGCAGGAGAAGGAATTCAGCCGCGAGCATCAGTACGGCTACGACGCGGTGAAGCATCAGCGGTTCGTCGGCACCGGCTACTTCGACGATGTCCAGCAGGTGATCTCCGGCGGGCTTGCTTCAACCACGGCTCTCGGTGAGTCGACCGAAGCCGAACAGTTCACCGAGGCCGAGTTGCCGATTTATCCCGGCCAAGGACCGGATGCCGCGTGCCAACCCATTCTCGGCGAGTGCCCGTCGGTACTGGCGCCGGTCGAATAGGATCGTGCCGGGGGTTGCAAACGATTCTCGGCAAAGCAAAGTAAAGGACGTCCATCGCTGTGTTAATCGAAGACGTAGAACCAGTCGTTGGATTTCAACTCAACTCGGCTCCTCTGGGAGCGGGCAAACGCAACCTGCCACCGGGATTCCTCGAGTTCCTGGAGCCGCTGCACCGCCGTTTCACTCCCTGGCAGCGATCCCTTGTCCGACATCGGGGCCACGTCCTGGCCGTATCGCACCGCGGCCATAGACCCATTCATTTCCCTCCTGCGGACGCCACCTTGGGTGACTGGCGCATCGAGCTGCCCGACTGGTGCCAGGACCAGCGCAATCAAATGACGGGTCCCGCCGACGATGCCGAACTCGTGGTGAAGATGCTCAATTCCGGCGCGCCCGGAGTGATGCTCGACCTCGAGGATTCCACGGTCAACGACTGGGACCATCAGTTTCTCGGCGTCGCCAACATTCTCGAAGCACTGCGGGGCACGCTGAGCTACTACGACAAGAAGCGCAACGTGGTGGTCGGCATCAAGCCGAGTTCGACCGTGATCTGGATCCGGCCGCGCGGCCTGCATATCAGCCAGGGCGGCATCTTCGGCGACGACCTGATGTCGGCATCGCTGTTCGACGTGGCCCGCGTCGTAACCCAGATCGATCCCGGCGAGCTGAAGCATCCGCTTTCGTTCTACATACCGAAATCCGAGTCGGCGGAAGAAGCCCTGTGGTGGCGCGACCTGTTCCAGGCTCTCGCTGAGATGAGCGGCTGGCCGCGCGACTACATCAAGTGCATGGCGCTGGTGGAATCGCATCCGCTGGCCTTCCAGATGGAAGAGTTTCTCTACAATCTGCGCGAGCATCTGCTGGGACTCAACCTCGGCCGCTGGGACTACATGGCGAGCCTGATTCACTTCAACCTTGAGGACCCCGACTGGGTGCTGCCCGATCGCAACACGATTCCGCACAACGTACCTTTCTTCCAGAACCTGCGCGAACTGCTTCCGGAGATCTGCCACAAGCGTGGAGCTCTCGCCATCGGCGGCATGACGGCGCTCTATCCCAGCCGGGAAGACGCGGAACTCAATGCTCGCGCGCTGAGCGTCCTCGAGAAGGACAAGAAGAACGAGGCCGATTGCCTGATGGACGGCGCCTGGACGGGGCATCCGGATCAGAACCGGATCGCGATCGACCAGTTTCCGTTTCCCAATCAGCTTTCGGCGCGGCGTCCGAATGCCGAACGTTACCCCGACCTGCGTCCGGCGCCGATCGGAGTAGGCCAGAAAACGCTCAGCGGGACGCGCGCGGCCGTTCGCACCGTGATCCGCTATCGCAACGGCGTGCTGAACGGCAAAGGCGCGAGCCTCCTCGACGGTTACATGGAAGACCTGGCAACGGACCGCATCTACCGGCTGATGATCGCCCAGAGGCTCAATCATGAAGGGCGCGTTCCCATCGCCGACGAGTCCGGACGAGCGGTGCCGCACACGCCGGAGTTGATCACTCGGCTTTTTGACGAAGAACTCGAAAAACTCATCGCGAATCCGGCGCGCGCGGATCTGGGAACGCCAGAAACGTTCTCTGAGGCGCGCCGCATTAGTGAAGCCATGGTAGCAAACCGGGAATTCAATCCCGTTTGAGGACTGCGGCAAGCAGCCCGTTGTCATACAAATTCGAATTTGGGGGCATGGAAATGGCAACGATGGATACGATGACGTCCTTGACGATGAAACGCGTCAAGGGAGGCAGTTTTTTGACGGAAGAGCGTGATCCGCAGGACGTGTTCACGCCCGAGGATCTGACGGAAGAACAGCGGCAGATCGCAAAGACCGCGAGCGAATTCGCGATCAACGAGGTTCTCCCTTTCACAGAAGAAATCGAGGAAAAGAATTTTGAGATCTCCAAGGGCCTGCTGCGCAAAGCGGGCGAACTCGGCCTGATGGCCGTGGATGTTCCCGAGCCGTACGGCGGCCTGGAGATGGACAAAATGACCTCCGCGGTGGTAGCGGAGTCGATCAGCAAGCTGGCGAGTTTCTCAACCGCATTCAGCGCGCACGTGGGCATCGGCACGCTGCCGATCATCTGGTACGGTACGGAGGAGCAGAAACAGAAGTATCTTCCCAAGCTCGCCACAGGTGAGTGGATCGCGGCCTACGCGCTGTCGGAAGCCACTTCGGGGTCCGACGCTTTGAATTGCCGCACGAGCGCGGTGCTCTCCGCGGACGGCAAGCACTACGTCCTGAACGGCGAGAAGATGTGGATTACAAACAGCGGCTTTGCCGACGTCTTCACAGTGTTCGCCAAGATCGACGGCGAGAAATTCTCAGCGTTCATCATCGAGCGCGACACCATGGGCTTCTCCATCGGACCTGAGGAGCACAAACTCGGCATCCGCGGATCGTCCACCTGCCCGCTGATCCTGAACGACTGTCTCGTGCCCGTTGAGAATCTGCTGGGGGAAGCCGGCAAGGGTCACCACATCGCGTTCAACGTGCTCAACATCGGACGGCTCAAGCTGGGTGCGGCGTGCCTCGGCGGTGGGCGTCACAGCATGCTCGACTCGATTCGGTACGCCAAGGAGCGCAAGGCGTTCGGCAAGTCGATCGCCGAATTCGGACTGATTCAGGAAAAGCTGGCCGAATCCGCGGCCGGTGTCTACGCGGGAGAGTGCCTGCTGTACCGCACCGTGGGCATGATCGACGCGGCCTTGGCCGATGTCGACGCCCGCGCGCCGGGAGCATCACGGGAAATCCAGAAGCGGATCGAGGAATACGCCGTCGAGTGCTCGATCCTGAAGGTCTGGACATCGGAGATGCTCGACATGCTCACCGATCACCTCGTCCAGATCTTCGCTGGATACGGCTACGTGGAAGAGTATCCCGCGGAGCGCGCGTATCGCGACGCGCGTATCAACCGCATTTTCGAGGGCACGAACGAAATCAATCGCCTGATCATCACCGGCTGGCTGATGAAGCGCGCCATGTCCGGACAGCTCCCGCTGCTCGCCGCTATCAAGCAACTGATGGACGAGGTGATGTCGTTCCCCGCCCCGGCCGAGGACGCGGAAGGTGCGCTCGCGGCCGAGCGCAAGATGCTCGCTCAGGCCAAGAAGCTTACTCTGTTCGCAGCCGGAGCCGCTTCGCAGAAGTATATGCAGGCGCTCGTCGACCAGCAGGAAGTGATGGGCGCGATTGCCGATTGCGTGATCGAGGTATACGCGATGGAATCGTGCATACTGCGCGCCGAGAAGCTGACGGCAAACGACGACCGGGGCGCGGACGGCGCCGTCGCCATGACCCGTTATTACGCCGCGAAGGCAATGCAGGTCGTCGAACTCTCCTCGCGCAAGGTGATCGCCACCGTTGCCGAGGGCGACATGCTGCGGACGCAGGTGGCGATTCTGCGCAAGCTCGCGAAGTACGACCCGACCGATACCATCGCTCTCGGCCGCGAGATCGCCGGGCGGGTGATTGAGGCGGGCTGCTACACTTTGTAGCCGGTCAGCGCGGGAACTCTTGAGTCGATGCCGGCAGCGGAGGTTCTGCCTCGAGAAAGCGCAGGACCTCCGGCACGATCCGTTGGTGACATTCCACCGGCGCAAGATGCCCGCAACCATCGAACAGTTCCAGCGACGACTGCGGAATCTCGCGACGCATCTCCTCAGCGCACGCAAGTGGGATAAGAACATCCTGCTTTCCCCATACAATCAGCACCGGTGATTGAATCGAGCCGAGCTTGCCATTAAGCAAGTCCACGCGCGACCCCATCGACTTGAAGGCGCGGTCCACGACCCAGGCGTTCGGACGCGCCTCCCGGATGAAATCACGCACCATGAATCGCGGGATGCGAGAGGCTTCCGGCGTCAGCCACCGGAAGAACTCCTCGGCTTGCGCCGCCGTGGACGGGTGAAATAACGCCGGGTCGAACGCTGGCTTGAAGTCGACGCCCGCGCTGTCAAATACGACCAGCCGCCGCACGCTCTGCGGATGATCCAGCGTGAACTTCAGTGCGACCCAGCCGCCCATCGACCATCCGGCGAGATCGAATCGGCTCAGGTTCTGGCTTTCCACGAAGCGGTTGAGAATGTCGGTCTGGAGCGCGATCGAATAGTCGACGTCCGGGCGTTGCGATTGCCCGAATCCGAGCAGATCCAGCGCGTAGACACGGTAGCCGTGCCGCATCAGCGACGGCATCACCAGCGCCCAGTCCTGCGCTCGTCCGCCAAGGCCGTGGACGAGGACCAGCGGCCGGCCCGCCCCACCCGCAAAATAGTGGATGCGATAGCTGTCAAGCTGAACGTAGCCGCTGCGCACGCCCTCCGCATAGAGATATATGCGCGTGGTCCGGTCAAGGACCCAAAACGGGCGCCAGTAGAAGGCCCCGGCCATGCAGATCGCCGCGGCAAGAATCACCAGCAGCGCTCGACGGATCCAGGAGAATAGAGAAAGCCTTCGATTCATGTCGATCCAAGCGGCGCGGGGGAATAGGGAATAGCGAGCAGGGAGTAGGGAATCGGGAGTGGGGAATAAGGAGTGGGGAAACAAGACAGAAGGACATCTCGTTCCCATTCCCTAGCCCTAATCCCTATTTCCTATTCCCTACTGCCTACTGCTCATTCCCGACTCGCCACTCCCTCAAGACTACTTTCGATGCACGAGTGCCTGCGCTTTGCGGATCGCCTTCTCGCGCAGATCCCAGCACTCGATGGCGCGCGCCGCGCCCTGGCGTGCAAGGCCTGCGCTCATCTGGCGCTCGGCATCCTCGAAGATCTGCTCCGCGTCCATGCGGGCGTTCCACGCTTCGTCGTCCGCCTGCTTCACGCGTTGCACGGCCAACCTGATCTTGCTATCAACGTGGCGAGCCTCCTCTTTGGCTTTCTGGTATTGCCGGCTGGCGCGCGGGTTGCTCTCAAACGCGTCCTGAGCCTCAAGCTCATGGTAGACCTTCTTCAGGTCGTCCTCCCACGACGCTCTCACCTTTTTCGCCAGAACGTCGAGGGCTTGGTTGGCGTGATCGGCGGCGGCGCGTACACGCTTCTTTTCCAGCAACCAGCGCCAGACCGACCAGTCCTTCGCCTCGTTCATCAGCTTTTTCGCTTCCTGCACGACTGTCGATTCTTGCATGGCTTCGCTCGCACGCGGGCCGCTCCGGGCCCGCAAGAGCAGACAATAGCCGCATCGGGTCACTGCAGTCTGTGATTCTCAGCACAGTGGGAAACCACGCCCTGTGCCGTGATGGTGGTAGCAAACCGGAGGTCAAGCCATGCGCCTTGCAATGATGGCCGCAGTGCCGGCCGCTATCTGCCTTCTGATCCCCCCGGCCGCGAGCGGCCAGCAGTTGAAGGCCGATACGACCCGCGACTTTGAATGCTACGTCCAGGCCGCCGAACAGCGGATGTCGGCGCGCCAAGGCTTTCTCCTGGTCGACGCCGATTCTGCTCTGAATGACCGGGTGCTGCGCGGCCAAAGAATCGAGACCGTGCCCGGCAACGGACCGAATCCGCACAAAGCCTCGGGCGGCCTCATTTTCGACTGGATCGGCTCGGTATTTATTCCGAGCACGAACCTCGAACAGACGCTGCGCATGCTACAGGACTACGACCATCGCGCGCAATACTTCCCCGAGACCATAGCGTCATCGAAGCTGCTCTGCCGGCGGGGCGACAATCACTTCCGATACACCATGCGCCTGAAGGAGCCGGCCGTCATCGACGTGAAGAGCGACGTGCTCTGGGAGCGCGTGGACCCCCATCGCTGGCGCTGCACATCATACTCGACCGAGGTCGAGCCGGTGGGCAAGGACAAGGGGTACCTGCGCCGGCTCTATTCGTACTGGCGATTCGTCGAGACCCCGAGCGGCGTCTATGTGGAAGGTGAGACCATCACCCTGAGCGACCAATTCAGCTCGTTCATGCGCGGACTCGGCTCACTCATGGGGATTAATCCGGAAAAATCGCTGCGGCACTCGCTCGAATCGATGCGCGACGCGCTCGAGAAGCCCGGAATGCAGTTTCCCGGCCCAGCTACCGGCATAGCCGAGTGTGGTGAGCCCTATCGCCCGGAGCATCCGGAGGGATGCACTCAAACGATGCCATAAAGAGCCCATTTTATGCCGAATTATGACTTCGACTTTATCGTGATCGGCTCCGGTTTCGGCGGCAGCGTCAGCGCGCACCGGCTGTCCGAAAAAGGCTATCGCGTCGCCGTGATGGAAATGGGCCGCCGCTGGAATCCCGAGGACTTTCCGTCCACGAATTGGCGCCTCTGGCGCTGGTTCTGGCGGCCGCACCTCGGGCTGCGCGGCTTCTTCAACATGCAATACTTCCGGCACGTCGTCATCCTGCATGGCTGCGCGGTGGGAGGCGGATCGATTACCTACGCAAACACATTGGTGGAACCGCCCGACGTGGTCTGGGAGAACGGGTCGTGGGCCGGGCTTGCTCGCTGGAAGACCGAAATGCCGGCTCACTTCCAGACCGCCAAGAGAATGCTCGGCGTGGTCGAAAATCGCTTGCTCGGCCCCGCCGATTTCTTCCTCAAGCGGGCGGCCGACGCTGCCGGCGTGGGACACACCTTCTATCACACCCATGTGGCTGCCTTCCAGCCACCCGAAGGGGAAGTACCGGGGAAGACATATCCCGACCCCTATTTCGGCGGTGAAGGCCCCGACCGTGCCACATGCGTCGGCTGCGGCGGATGCATGGTGGGGTGCCGCTACAACGCCAAGAACACCCTGGATAAGAATTATCTCTATCTCGCGGAAAAGCACGGCGCGCGCGTCTTCGCGGAAGCCCGGGTCGTGGATGTGGTGCCTTTGAACGGCAGGGTCGACGGCAGCGATGGCTACGAGGTGCGAACCGAAAAGTCCACCGCCTGGCTGGCTAAACACCGGCAGCGCTTCACCTGCAAGGCCGTCGTATTTGCGGCCTCGGCCCTCGGCTCCATGGATCTGCTCTTCCGCCTGAAACAGAAAGGCTCGCTTACCGCACTCAGTGACCAGCTCGGGAACCGCGTTCGTACCAATGCGGAGTCGCTGATCGGCGTGCGCGTACCGGGCAGCCGCGACGATCTTTCCAAAGGGGTCGCCATCGGGTCCGGCATTTACCTCGACGAACACACCCACATCCAGGCTACGCGCTATCCTGCGGGCTCCGACGCGATGGGCCTGTTGTGCACACTGCTGACCGGCGGCCGGCCAGGCCGGAACCGCATTCTGCTTTGGCTGACCCAGCTGGCTTGGTCGCTCCTGCGCCATCCGATCCGTACCCTACGCCTGCTGCAGCCCTTCGGCCTGGCGCGCGAATCGGTGATCTTTCTGTGCATGCAAACCCTCGACGGCCACATCAACATGCGGTTGCGCCGAGGCTGGTTCTGGCCCTTCCGGAAGGTGTTGGCCAGCCAAGGCCGCAGGATTCCGACATTTATTCCGCAAGCCAACGAATTCGCGCACAAAGCCGCTCCTTTGATCGGCGGAGCGGCAATGAGCATGTTCCCGGAGGTCGTCTTCAACATCCCCAGCACGGCGCACGTTATGGGTGGCTGTCCGATGGCCGGCTCCGCCACGGAGGGCGTGGTGGACTGCCGCAATCGGGCCTTCGGCTACAAGAATATGTACATCTGCGACGGCTCTGTGGTGGCGGCCAATCTCGGCGTCAATCCCAGCCTGACGATCTGCGCCCTCACCGAGCGCGCCATGAGCTATATCCCCGCCGCAAGCGCGACGACCTGGAACGATTCCGCCGACATAGCACCACATTCGTAGGGGCGGTTCGCGAACTGCCCCGCATCAGGCAGGCGGGTTCGCGAACCGCCCTACGCTCCACGGATATAATGTTCGGGTCACAGCGCGACCTCCGGTCAAAGAGGCGAACTCACCACGGAGGTCACGGAGGCCACAGAACCATGGCTCAGGAATTCGATCCACGACCACTCCTCGACTGGTGCACTTCGGACCTTGACCTCCT
>JASHQD010000732.1 GCA_030037755.1 Terriglobia bacterium | reverse complement strand
CGAAGTGATCGGCAGCCTGATCGCGACCCGGGTGCTGATCCAGTATCTGCCGCAGACGATCGGATTCTTCCTTTTGCGTCGCAACCAGCCCGGGCTTGAGCGACCGTTCCGGATGTGGCTCTATCCCGTGCCCGGCGTCATCTCCACGGCAGGCTGGATTTATATACTGGCGACTGCCGCTCCGGGGTCGTTGAAGTTTGCTTTCGGTGTGCTTGTGGTGGGCAGCGCGGCTTATTTCATCCGGGCAAGGGCGCGGCGCGAGTGGCCGTTCAAAACTTAGTACACGCTTTCAGACGTTCGCTCACATGTTTCGGGGTCGCCACCTTGCGAACGACTTGTCGCGCCGCCGCGCTCCGGTAGCTTCCGAGTGGCGCGACAAGCTCCGGTTCCGCACCGGCTGGCACTCCGTTCCACCGACAGGTTGATCTGAGCTGAATAGTCAAGCCCGGCCACCGTTAGTGAAACCGAATCGTTCAAAAAAGGTGGAACGTCCCAAGGGATGTCCGGCTTCGTTGCCGAAATCCGGAAGACGCAAACCTGAAGTCGCCGGCCACGCCCGCTAGAAGCCTTCAAGCATCCACACGTTGCTGTTTATGGGGTGGTTTTCCATGGCGAGGTAGCGGCCGTTCGGTGAAGGTACGCCCCAGACCGGGCCGCCAATCCCCTTGAACTGCCACACCACGCGCGAGTTCCCGTTCAGGTCCACATAGAGAATGGTGCCGCCTTGATTCCGCGACGGGACGCCGCAATAGAGCCCTTTCCCGTCCGGAGCCCAGTAAAGACCGTTCCAAAAGATCGGCTGCCAGCCTTTCACTGCAATTTCACGATCGGGGCCGCCCGAAAGTGAGAGCAGGCGGATGTGCATCTCGGTCTCGCGGTCTCGCGAGAGCGCAAGAGTCGATCCATCGGGAGACACCGCGGCCACGTAGATGTTCGCGGAGGGATCCTTGTCAATGGTCCTGAGCACCTTGCCCCTGCCCTTCACCGGATCGAAGGCCGTGACGGTGAGGTGTTTCTCATCCGGGGTCACCTCAAGGATCACACACAGGCTGGATGGGGCGGAAGCACAGTTAAAGTCCCACCAGGGCCTTGTCTCCATGACCATCTGAGGAGCACCACCGCCGGCTGGGACTCGCATGAGGCGACTCACGCGGTTCGGGTCCCCCATCATGTAGAGCACCCACGCGCCATCGGCGCTGAGATGTGGAACCCACGGGCCCTGGGGATCTGAGACCACAGGTTCCGCCGTTTCCTGTGTGATTCCCTGCTTGAAGATGCCGCCCCCTGAAGAGAACAATACAGCCTGGCTGTTCCCCGTCCATGCGGTGGCGCGGTGGCTCTGCTCGTCATTTGTGAGCTGCCGCGGAGCGCTCATTTTCTTCCCTTCCGTTGGAAGTTCGGCCAGGTAAACCTGCGACTGATACGCTCGCCTCAGAAACACCAGCCTTTTGCCATCCGCACTCGCGCTCAAACCGCCAATCAGCGAACCGGCCCACTGGGTGAAACGCTTCGGCTCACTGGCAGGTCTGCCTGAGCGATCGTCGACGGCGACCTGCCAAAGGTTGACATTAAAGACGCTCGGACGGTCAGCCCTCGAGTAAACGATCCTTCCGTCCGAAAGCCAGCAAAAGTCATCCATCCAGGAACTCACAAACGACACAATCGTGGTGCGGTCCGCGCCGGTCAGGTCCGAAGTTTCGATGGCTGTGTTAAACCAGTCCATCGCGGCGCTAGGCTTGGTCGTATAGGCGAGGCGCTTCCCGTCGGGCGACCAGTGTACGTCTTCAAGGACGTCTTTTTCTCCAGCGGTTAAGACCTTTTGCGGGGTCTCTCCCTGGCTGCCCATCACCCAGACTTCGCGAAAGTGGTTCGGGAATCCGGGGCTGAAGGCGATGCGCGTTCCATCCGGCGAGACGCCCCATCCTCCTGCGCCGCCGCGAAGTTCCCGTGGAGCTTGCCCGAGCACCGAGACCGACCACATGCTGTACTGTGTGCCAGGTCCAACCATATCGAAGAGCATTTGTGTGCCGTCGGGAAACCACGAATCGAAACTCCACACGGCAGCCGAGGCATCCCCCGGAGGCTTGGGAATGAGCCGTTCCTCGCCCGTCGAAAGCAGCCTGACGTGAATGCCGTCGGGGTTGGTGTACGCAAGGTACTTACCGTCGGGAGAGAGGGCGTCGGTCTCGACAGAATTCTCGCCGGAGTTGAAAGTCAGGCGGGTCTGCGTTAGTTCGGTTAGAGGCTGTGGAGCACGCCGGTGCGTGAGGACCCAGGCGATCCCTGCCCCGGCCACAATCAGTGCCAGAGACCCGCCAAGCCAGAGCGTCGCACGGCGTGGTACGGGCAGCCTTCCCGCAGTGGCACCGGCATCCTGCGCGCGTTCCCGGTTGCTGCCTGCGGATTCGCCCGTGGCCGCCACCGCCCCGCCAACCCCGGAATTCGTCTCCTGCCCTCCATCCACCGCCACCAGCAGCCGATAACCCCGGCGCGCCACCGTCTCCACATATCTGGCGTCCTCGGCCGTGTCGCCCAGCGCCAGGCGCAGCTTCTTGACCGCCGAGTTGATGCTGTGATCGAACTCAACGATGGTATCGTTCGGCCACAGGCTTTTGCGGATCTCCTCGCGGGTGACTACCTCGCCGGGCTGCTCCAACAGCATCTTGAGGATCTTAAAGGGTTGCTCCTGCAGACGAACGCGTTCGCCGTCCTGACAGAGTTCCCCGGCCTTGAGGTCCAACCTGAAGGGCCCGAAGCAAACGATGTTGGCCGAGCCTTCGAGAGCCATGGATCGCACTCCGGCGTTGACTAGCAGGACTTTAACACCTGTCCGGTCATCGTTCAAGCCAGACTGAAATCACTGTCTATCTCCAAGTCGCTGAGAAATCCCCCGCAGATCACCCCTGCTGCATTGAGTTGCGTGCGCCGGTGGTTCAGTGTCGCTCCTTGACCGCGCACCCCGCGGCAGGAGGGCGACGTGAATGCCCTGGACGGCAGCCCGATACCAGTCGCATCGCGTCAGTCGGTTGCTTGCACTTGTGCTCTCGCGTCGGCAATGCTTGTGGGGAGTTGCGCGCTTGCAGCGGGCAAAGCCGTTCCAGAAGTGGGAGGGTCGGATAGCCAGCCGGACGATACGCCCGCGATCACCCTGCGGCTCTACGACTATGTCAACCTCTCACAGGCTGTTGTGAGTTGGTCAGAAGCGACAACGACCGAGATATTCAAGCGGGCCGGGGTGAGAGTTGCCTGGGTTGAATGCCCCGTCTCCACGCGACAGCTTAGGAAGTCTCCAGCTTGCCGAGGGGAAATGGGAACCACCGATTTCGCGGTGCGGCTCCTGACGCAGCCTATGGCCGCGAACCTGGTTGCCATCAACCATCCGATGGGCCTCGCCCAAGAATGTCCCGACGACGAGCGCGGGTGCGTGGCCAATATACTCTATCCTCGAGTTGGCGAACTCGCGAGTCAAGTTCCCGGCAAGGTGGCGTTTCAGGGCCAAGGCGCGCGGACTGCCAAAATCCTGGGCCACGCGATGGCGCACGAGGTCGGCCACTTACTGCTAGGCCCCAATTCTCATTCCCCGGTAGGGCTCATGCGCGGCACGTGGTCTCCTGACGACCTCAGGGTGATGAACTGGGGCTACCGTCTCTTTACGCCCAGTCAGAGCGAGCAGATCCGTTCTGGTCTTGAACGGCGGGTCAAGCTAGACCGGTTGGCCAAGGCCCAGTAGCCGTAACTCCCGCACCGCGGGCTTCTTTTCCGGTCGCGATTGGGAGGATTAGTTTAGGGAACCGAGGCCTTAGCCAGCAATTGCAACTTGGAAGGCCAGTGGTTAACGGGCGCATTTCAGAAGCGAGGATGCATGCCGCTTTTGCCTGAGCTGATTCGCGCAGAATTTGCGCCTTATGGAGTGCAAGCAGGCTTGTTGATCGATCTCAGATTCGACAGCCCGAAAGGAGATATCCAATGAACCGTGGGAAAATCGCGGGATTGCGCGGCGTGCTGATCGTCGGGTTGGGCCTGATGGCGAGCGTCGGACTGAAGGCTGTGGAGCCGGTCGCCAACTGGGAAAACCTTAAGCACCTGTCCGCGGGACAGGAAACTCAGGTGGTGTTGAACGACGCCCGGTCTTACCGGGGCAAATTTGAGAGCGTCAGCGACGACACTCTGGTTGTGCACTTACCGAGCGGTGAGCAATCGTTTGAGCGGAAGTCCGTGTTGCGGGTTTCGGCCAAAGCCGGGTCACACCGGCTGCGAAACACGCTGCTTGGGGGATTGATTGGAATCGGCGCCGGGGCGGGAATAGGCGCGGCAACGGGCAAGTCATCGAAAAACGGTTTCCCCAAGATCAATGAATCGGCGGATGCCGGCGGCGGTGCGATCATCGGTTTGGCTGCCGGCGTTGGCGTAGGGGTCGCCCTTCCCGCCACGGCTTGGCGCACGATTTACAGGGCCCGTTAACGGTTGAACATGAAAGAGCACCATCAACTCAGACCGTCAACCTTTGCGAAAGGAGACGACCATGAAAACTCGGGGCCATGGGAATCGGGATGTGGCTCTGCCGCCGTGCCTTGCGGAAAGGCTCCACCTTTCCGAAGGGGCCGCAAAATTCAAAACATGATTTCTTTGCCGCCGGGCTTTAGCCCGGACATGCCGGCCTGAAGGCCGCCGCTACCGGCGCGCGTGGAACCGCGGAGGCTTGGGTGCCGGCTGCGCTTCTGCCAACTGCGGCTCGTCCGGCTCCGACAGCCCGTCCGGAGACTGCGCCACACGGATCACCTGGCCGGGATCCACGGGAGCCATTCCCAACTCGGTTTGCGCCACCGGAGCCACCTGCTGCAGGGCGGACTCCTCCTGCGCCCGTAGCTCGCGATTCTGCTCCGACCAGGCCGCCTGCTTCTGTTGCAGGTCCTGGATCTGGTATCCATAGCTCACGCACTGGAAATGGAGCCAGGCGAGGGCAAAGGCCAGGGCGAAGGTCAGGCAGATCGGTATGGCGAGCGTGAAGCACGCCTTCACGTGCGAGACGTCCACCTCGCGCACCACGCGCGAGTTATCGATGCGCTTGGTGAAATAGACTTCGCGCACCGGGGCGCGTCCTCCCGTGAGGACTGGCGAGGAACGGCGGCGCGGCGCCGGCAGCACTCGAGCAGCAGTTGCCATCGTTGTTTTACCTCAGTCCAGCCGAGCGGCGACTCCGGCTACGGCTGTTTCTCAATCGCCCGCAGTTTGGCGCTGCGCGCGCGCGGATTCTCCCCCAACTCCTGTTCTCCAGGCCGGACCGGCTTCGGGGTCAGCAGCCGCACACGGCGCTCCTGTTTCCAGGCACTGAAAGCCCGCTTGGTGACACGGTCCTCGACCGAGTGAAATCCGATCACAACCAGCCGGCCGCCCGCGGCCATGACGTCGAGCACGCGGGCCAGGAACTGCTCCAGGTTTTCGATCTCCCGGTTGGTTGCCATGCGCAGCGCCATGAACGTGCGCGTGGCTCCATGAATCTGGTGAAGGCCCGGCCGGGAGGGGATCGCTCGCGTCACCACCTGCGCCAGTGAGGTGGATGTTCGAATCGGACGGGCCTTCATAATGGCTCGCGCTATACGGCGCGAGTGGCGCTCTTCTCCAAACTTGAAAATCAGATCGGCAAGCTCGCGCTCGCCGGCGTAATTCACAATGTCGCCGGCGGTTGTTTCCGTCGCCGGATTTGCGCGCATATCGAGGGGACCCTCGAGATTGAAACTGAATCCGCGCGTGGCATCGTTCAATTGCATCGAGCTCAAACCAAGATCTGCCACGACTCCGTCGGCCGGCGGGAACGCGGCCTCAGCCTGCAGCCGGTCGATTTCCGCGAAGTTCCCGTGCACCAGCTTCACCTTGTCGCCGAAACGCGCCAGCCTCTCCCCGGCCATGGCCAGCGCCAGCGGATCGCAATCGATGGCGAGCAACCGTCCAGTGCCGAGCCGCCCTGCAATCGCCTCGGAATGGCCTCCACCGCCCGAGGTCGCGTCAATGTAAAACCCCTCCGGCCGCACATTCAAAAACTCGATCACTTCCCCGAGCAGCACCGGCCGATGTACCGGCTTGATTCGGTCGCCTTCATCTGTACCAACATTCAAAGTCGTCTCGGCTCGCGACGATTTTCGCCTCGCGCTTCTGCCCCTGAATTCGAAGGTCTCCGTGTACTCCGTGTCCAGAAGCTTTCAACACAGAGATCACGGAGACGCTGTGCTCCGGTTCTGGCTTCACGCGTCACCGATCACTCGCCACTTGTCACTTCCCACTTGCCACTCCCCATCAGATCCCGATATCGCTCCAGGCCTGCCGGTCGGCCTCGGTGACGGGCTGCTGGGCCAGGTACTCTTCGAAGCGCTCCGGCTTCCAAACATCTAGCCGATCTGGATAGCCCATCACCACAACTTCGCCGCTGACCTCGGCCGACTCGCGCAACTGCGAGGGAATCAGGATGCGGCCCTGGGCGTCCATCTCCGCCATCTGCCCCCAGTAATTGGTCCGGTCAAGGAACTTATTCCGCGCCGGATGCATGCTGGGCAGCTCGGCGAGGCGTTTTTCGATGCGCTCCCATTGACTGAAGGGGTATACTGACGCCTTGTCGCCTTGCAGGCTGGTGACATAAAAGCGTGGCCCGTAATCCCGGTCGACCACTTCCTTGTACTCGGCAGGGATCTTGAGCCGCCCTTTCGGATCCACCGTCGCGTTGTGCCTGCCACGAAACATGGGTGCGGCGGAGTAATTCGGACCACTTTGGACCCTAAACCGCTACTCCGTCCCACTTTGTACCACGACGGCCACGGGGTGTGTCAAGCCTTTTCTTCACGAAATTTCTTGATTTACAAGAATTTATAGCCTGCTGAGGTAAGGTGCCAAGCAGTTGCGTATTTGCCACAATCGCCCACAATGGGTGGTATTTCGCCGGTGGGGCTGATCCGTCTTGGAGCTGTTCTGACCGCCTCGGGAGGAACAGCGCCAGGACTGACAGGCCCGGGGCGGCTTCCAGCACCGGGTGCGATGAGGGCTCGCGATGCCGTCGGAGCCCAAGAGCCGTTTGCGAGGGGATATGCACTTGCTGTAGACTCCTGCCACTGTCAGGAGGCGACGCATGATCAAATCGCCGGAAAAAATTCAAAACAGAAAACGCTCAAAAGCACGCCTGGGCCGTCGATTAGAGGATCGTCTTGCCAGCTACGCCCTCTGCGCCGGGGCTGCCGGGGTTGGATTGCTGGCGTCGGCTGGTCCGGCCGAGGCGCAGATCGTATACACGCCGGCGAACCGGACAATCTCATGCGGCGCCGCTCCTTGTTCCCAGGCCATCGCCATCGACCTGAACCACGACGGGGTGCCGGACTTTCAGGTTCGGTTGAGCTACAACGCTGTCCTTAAGTCAGACGACGGGGGAGTATGGGGCAACAGGAATGAACACGCCGGTGTCGCTCAACGTTACTACGGGACAGCCGTTGCCTACAGATTTGGCGCTCCAATCGGCAGGCTGGGTTATTTCAGAAGCAAAGCGGCCATGGGTTGGGAATTCTGTGGTTCTCTGTCGTCGTGGTGCGATGCCAGAAATCGTTTTCTCGGCCTTCGATTCGAGTTGGACGGCGTCGTTCACTGGGGTTGGGCGGAATTGAGCCTGAAGTCCGTTCGGGGCACTTCCCTGAGAGTTCACCTGGAGGGCTACGCTTATGATACCGTCCCGGGCCAGAAGATCAGGGCAGGCCAGAGGAGTGAGGATGCGCCGGAGGCCGCGATAGGCTCTCTAGGCGCTCTGGCGCTCGGTTTTCCCGGGCTTTCTCTCTGGCGTCAAAATTCTGCCCGCTGACTCTCGATTGCCCTCAGAGGCTCGGCGTAGATTCGACCTCAGCGTCTGGAGCGCAACTGCTCGCAGGGGGATGCGATGCCGAATGGCGGATCCGATTG
>JASHQD010000731.1 GCA_030037755.1 Terriglobia bacterium | reverse complement strand
CCGGGCGGCTCGCCGAGCACGCCGGAGCCAGGCAGCTTGCTGCTGATGGGAACGGGTCTCGCGGGCGTAGCCGGCTATCTACGGCGGCGGAAAAAATAGCATTGCCGATTGACTTTCTACTGTAGCGGCGGTGTCCTCACCGCCGCGCTTGGTATGGCTGCACGCGGCTGTATTTATAATCGGATCAGGCGCTGAGGCGCTGTCCTCACCGCCGCGCTTGGTATGGCTGCAGGCGGCTGTATTTATAATTGGATCAGGCGCTGCGGCGGTGAGGACACCGCCGCTACAGCGGGCGTTGTTGACTCAGGGATGTAGCCTGCACCCCGACATCTTCCGGCTGAGGCAATCCAGGTTCTCCTGGTAGCGTTTCGCTTTGGGATCAAGCCGGCGCGCGAGCTCGATTTCGCTCTTGCCGGCAGCGATATCGCCCGCAGCCGCGAGCGAGACGCCCAAGCCGTTGTGGACATCAGCGTTTCCGGGAATCAGGTGCGCCGCGCGCGTGAACGCGGTCACGGCCTCTGCCAGTTGCCCTTTGCTGAAATCGTCGTACCCCAGCTGGTAGTAGGCGGCGGGCATGTCAGGCTGTCTTGCCAGCACTTTGCGCAGCGCGGCCACCGAATCGTCGTAGCGGCCGAGGTGGCGCAGGACGATTGCGTAGTCGAACTGGGTGGCGGCATCCTCGGAATCGATGGCCAGGGCCTGCTTGATCCTGGCTAGCGCTTCCTGGTTGTTTCCCTGCTCAGCGAGGGCCACGGCCTGATTGCCATAGGCGACGAGGAGCGGCGCTTGCTTTTCGCGCTGGCTGAGGCGCTCGGCGACCGCGGTTTCGGCGGCGGCATCCTGCGTCTGGCCCGCGCGGCGAAGAGTCTGGCTGAGCATATAGTGGATCGCGCTGTCGTTGGGCATCAAGTCGGCGGCGCGGCGGAACTCGCCGATGGCGTCCTGCAGCCTGCCCTGATCGCGCAGCGCCAGGCCCAGGTCGCGATGGGCGGGACCCAGGGACGGATCGAGTTGAGTGGCGATCCGCAGTTCCGCCTGGGCGGCGGCTGCGTCGCCGGACTTCAGAAGCGCGCTGCCGAGGTCCTGATGCAACGACGGGCCTCGCGGATCGAGGGCAATTGCGGCCTTGAACTCGCGCTCGGCCGCGGCGTAATCGCCGCCCGTGGCGTCGAGTTCGCCGAGCTCGCGACGAGCGTCCGGCTGGCGGGGGTTGAGCTGCAGCGACGCCTGGTAGTTCTCAGCGGCCTCACCATGGCGGTCTTCCTTGACGTAGAGCCGCGCGAGTGAGAGCCGCGCGTCGGCGCTTCGGGGATCCATGTGGACGGCGCGCCGAAGCTGTTTCTCCGCGCCCGGCCGGTCGTTGGCCTCGACGAGCATGTCGCCGAGATAGCGCACGTAGACCGCATTGTGAGGATCGAGGTCGCACGCTCGCGCCTCCTCGATGGCGGCATCGTGCGGCCGGCCGGTGCGGACGTAGGCTTGAGCGAGATCGTTGTGCACCGCGGGGTCGCTCGGCCGCGCTCCGGCGCCCTTTTCGAACCACGGAATGCTCTCGGCGAATCGGCCCTGGCGGAAGATGGCCACTCCGAGGTTTACGGCGGCGTCGAGATCCGCAGGATCGGCCTCGACCGCCTGGCGGAATTTGCCCTCGGCGTCGGCGAAACGTCCCGCCTGGACAAGAGCGGCGCCCTCGGCGTTCAATTGGCGTGCACGGTACCCAGGAGTTACTTGCCAAAAGGCCAGCATTCCGAGGACAATCAGGAACGGCGTCATGGAATCCGAGTTGGTTGATCTTATCACGTCCTGGGCATTGGGCGTCTCGACTGCTTTTGGTGAGGCTTAGGGCTAGAGCTTAAAGGCACGCGCTCAGGACGACTGGTGGCAGGGATTCGTGCGCTCCGGGGTGAAAGCCGGGCAGGATGCCCGCGCTCCCCGCGTCGCTCGGGACGCAATATCTAAAGTGGAGGGGAATGAATGTCGGAAAACCAGAAGGGGCTGGGACTGTTACAGATCATTTGGACCGTGGCGGCGCTCGTGGTCATCGCGGCAGGCGCGGTTTATCTGCTCGGCCGCGGGGGGAGCTCGTCAGAGGTGAAATTCCAGACCCCGTATCAGGCCGTGCTTCTCACCAACGGATCGGTCTACTTCGGACAACTCGCGGGCTACGGCAGTTCGAATCCGGTGTTGACCAAGGTCTATTACATCGTGACCCAGACCAACACCGAAACCAAGCAGACCAACAATATCCTGGTGAAGCGCGGCAAGGAATTGCACGAGCCGGACCGGATGTACATCAACCCGCGCCAGATTCTGTTCGTGGAGCCGGTGGGCACGAATTCCAAGGTGGCGGAGTTAATCAAGCAACAAGGCGGGCAATAAAGAAAGGGAGTAGGGAGTAGCGAATAGGGAGTAGGGCGCTGGGCGTTTTGGCGCTTTCCGGCCGCTGTTCTTCTCTATTCGCCACTCACTATGCGCCACTCCCTCACTTCATCTCCAGGATTTCCTTCTCCTTCGTCTTTCCCTGGGCGTCCAGCTTGGCGATGAAGTCGTCGGTCACCTTCTGGATCTCTTCCAGGCCGCGCTTCTCATCGTCTTCGGAGATCTTTTTGTCCTTGAGGAGCTTCTTCAGCGCGTCATTGCAGTCGCGGCGGATATTGCGGATTGCCGTGCGGTGATTCTCCAGCACCTTGTGCAGGTGCTTCACCAGGTCCTTGCGGCGTTCCTCGGTGAGCGCCGGGATGGGAATGCGCAGGATCTTCCCGTCGTTCATCGGATTCAGGCCGAGATCGGAGGCCCGGATCGCTTTCTCGATCGCCCCCATCAAGGTGGCGTCCCACGGCTGGACGGTCAGCATGGTGGGCTCAGGAATGCCGATGGTGGCCGCCTGATTGATGGGCGTCGGCGTGCCGTAGTAGTCCACGCGGACCGAGTCGAGCATCGACACCGACGCGCGTCCGGTGCGGACGCCCGCGAGTTCGTGGCGGCAGTCGTCGAGCGCTTTGTTCATGCGCGTCTTCGCCTGGTTCAGGTCATCGCGCACTGCCGGGTTTTCAATGCTTGCCATTGTCCCTCCTGAGGAATTCCTGCCGCGTGTCAGCCCGCCGCGACCAGCGAGCCGACCTTCTCACCCAGTACGATGCGTTTCAGATTGCCGGGGACATTGAGATTGAAGACGATGATGGGCAGGCTGTTGTCCATGCAGAGCGAAATGGCCGTCGTATCCATCACGGCCAGGCGTTTGGAGAGCACTTCCAGGTAAGTGATCTCCGGAAAGAACTTGGCATCCGCCACTTTCTTAGGGTCGGCGTCGTAGATCCCATCCACTTTGGTGGCTTTCAGGATCAGGTCGGCCTTGATTTCCATGCCGCGCAAGGCCGCCGCCGTGTCCGTAGAGAAGAATGGATTGCCGGTGCCGCCGGCCAGAATCACCACGCGTCCCTTCTCGAGGTGACGCACCACGCGGCGGCGGATAAAGGGCTCGGCGATTTCGCGCATTTCGATCGCCGTCACCACACGCGTAGGCGCCCCGGCCTTCTCGAGAGCGTCCTGCAGCGCCAGGGCGTTGATCACGGTGGCGAGCATGCCCATGTGGTCGCCCACCACGCGATCGATCCCCATCGCTGACGCCGACACGCCGCGAATGAAGTTGCCGCCGCCCACCACCACCGCGACCTCGACGCCGAGTTCGCAGATTTCCTGCAACTCCTGCGCGATGCGCGCCGCCACCTCGGCGTCCACGCCAAATCCCTGCGCGCCCATCAGGGCTTCGCCGCTCAGCTTTACCAGGATGCGATGGAACACCGGCTCGGTCATAAAGGCTGTAGCGGCGGTGTCCTCACCGCCGCATCTGGGTCAGCAATTCTTTCGGCGGCATCCCCACCGCCGCGTTCGGATGCCAGTCAACTTCCGGCGGCGGTGTCCTCACCGCCGCATCTGGGTCAGCGATTCTTTCGGCGGCATCCCCACCGCCGCGTTCGGACGCCAGTCAACTTCCGGCGGCGGTGTCCTCACCGCCGCATCTGGGTCAGCAATTCTTTCGGCGGCATCCTCACCGCCGCGTTCGGACGCCAGTCGACTTCGGGCGGCGGTGAGGACACCGCCGCTACAGCGCGCGCTATTCGGTCGCGCCTGGCGCCAGCCCGTCGCCGACCTTGAAGCGGGCGAATCGACGCACGGTGATATTCTCGCCGAGCTTGCCGATCATGCCTTCCACAAGCTCGCGAACGGTGCTGTTGCCGCTCTGATCTTTGATGAAGTGCTGCTCGTAAAGGCAATTCTCCTCGTAGAATTTGCCGAGCCGCCCTTCGACGATCCGATCCACCACGGCCGGCGGTTTGCCGGACTCGGCCGTCTGCGCGCGCAGAATCTCCTTCTCGCGCTCGAGCGCTTCCGGGGGCACGTCCTCCTTGCGGACGTACCGCGGATCGGTGGCGCAGATCTGCATGGCGACATCGTGCACCATCTGAATGAAGTCCGGTGTGCGCGCCACAAAGTCGCTCTCGCAGTTCACTTCCACAATCACGCCGATCTGCGAACCGGGGTGCAGGTATGATCCGATCAATCCCTGGCTGGCGCTGCGTCCCGCCTTCTTGGCCGCGACCGCCTGGCCGCGCTTGCGCAGATAAACGATGGCCTCTTCAAAGTCGCCGTTGCTCGCCTCGAGAGCGCGCTTGCAGTCCATCATGGGTGCGCCGGTCAGTTCGCGCAGTCTTTTCACGTCCTCGGCTCTTACCGCCATTCGATTCCTTCCTTCCGATATGAAAAAGGCAGGCCCGGCGTGCGTTGCCGCCTGCCCGGGGCCTGCCTGGATTCCTCCAGTCTGCAGCAATCGTTCCCTACATCCTCCCCGGAGCCCCTTCGCGCCGCCGGCCCGCCTTCCCGCCGCTCGGACGCCGACGGGCGTGGCCCGGCCTCTGGGACCCGTCCTCCGACTCCTCAGGCATCGCCATGGTGCCGGGGTCGGCGGTCAGCTCTTCGGGAAGATAATCGACATCGGCCGCGACTTCGCCTTCCGGCTGCTCCGTAAGGGGCACGCCTTCCTCGTCGAGGTGTATGGCGCCGGCCTCGCGCGCGCGCTCGAGTTCCTCGGCCGCCTGCTCGGCAGCGATCTTTTCCTCCTCGAGCTGCCGCTCCGCAGCCGCCGTTCGTCCTTCCAGGGCGGCATCGGCGATGCGCGAAGTGAACAGCCGGATCGACCGCAGCGCGTCGTCGTTGCCCGGAATCACGTAATCCACGTAGTCGGGATCGCAGTTGGTGTCGACGATAGCGACGACGGGAATCCCAAGCTTGTGCGCTTCCATCACCGCGATGTGCTCTTTGTTGGAATCCACCACGAACAGGGCGTCGGGCAGTCCGGGCATATCCTTGATGCCCGCCAGGTTCTTTTCCAGCTGCTGCCGCTCGCGCTCGAGCTTCAGCACTTCCTTCTTCGGGAGCAATTCGTACCGGCCATCGCGCTTCATCTCATCCAGCTCTTTCATCCGCTGGATCGACTTCTGGATGGTGGCGTTGTTGGTCAGCAGGCCCCCGAGCCAGCGATGGTTCACGTAGAACATCCCGCAGCGCGCCGCTTCTTCGGCAATCGCCTCCTGGGCCTGCCGCTTCGTCCCCACGAACAACAGTGAGCGTCCTTCCTGCGCGAGGTCCGAAACGAATTTTGCCGCGTCCTTGAAGAGCTTGAGCGTCTTCTGCAGGTCGATGATGTAGATCCCGTTGCGCTCCCCGTAGATGTATTCCTTCATCTTCGGATTCCAGCGCCGGGTCTGATGGCCGAAGTGTACGCCGGCCTCCAGAAATTCCTTCATGGTGATGCTCGCCAAAATTCCTCCTGCTGGTTCCCGGTAGCCGGTTGCCGGTTGCCGGTCAGTTGTCGGTAGTCGGCTGCCGGTTCGCGGTTGGCAGTTTCCTGTGCGCCCTAGGCCGCCTGATTTTTGCCGCCACGCAAAAACCGCAGCAGACCGTTCAAAAGCCGCCCAACTTCGCCGGATCGATTCAGCAGTCTCGCTGCCTCGTCCGGCTTGACGTAACCTAATCGC
>JASHQD010000730.1 GCA_030037755.1 Terriglobia bacterium | reverse complement strand
GGGCGGCCGCGAATGCCCCGACGATTTTCGCCCAGAGGTAACGTCCGCCTTGTCCGATGCGATAGGTGATCATAGCGAGCTGCAAGCGGCGCCGGCTCCCTCTCTCAGCGGGGGCAGCGCACAGCATTCAATATATCGACCGAGGGCGGGATGACGCAACCGCCTCGCGAGCCATGCGGCGGTTTCGAAATTTGCCTTGTCGCAAGTATGCGAGAAGGTGCAGGCGAACCCGGAGCACAGAACTCCTTTGTTTTCAATGCGCCGACCACGATTTTTGAACAGTCATGTCACACATTCTAAATGACTTATGGGTTTCGGTGGGTTTGCTTCGGAAGCCAACTTTGCGTAAGTCGCTGAATCTAAGTGCGTTGTGGGTTTGCTTACCTCAACTTTTTATGAAAGTTTCCTTTTTTTCGGAACTTGGGTTTTCGCCGTTAAAATGCCTCCCGCGAGTGTAGCCTCGGCGTCTGACGTAGGCCGCTCTGGCAGCCCTGATTGCCCCGGGCACCGGAGCCGAGCTGTGCGGATCGACCGGTTTCCAAAGTCGTTATATCATCCATAAGCATCTGACAGGAAGAGCTAATAGAAGCCGCCCGTGGGCCCGCCTGGGTTTTATGTAATACGTTCCGCGGGAAGTTTCCGTGACGGGCGTCACGGCGGCTGATGTCCAGGATTTGAGCTGGGTCGCGGCCCGGAGGGGCCGAACGGTGGCAATGGTTGGAACCGCCGGCACGGGAACTGCCTCAAGGCAACTCGCGGGTGGTACCGGTCTCCCAAGGCTTTGCGGTTATCGATTCTATCGCGACTGGCGACGCCCCTACGTCGAACTTAGGACACTTCCCACCGGAGAGCGCGCTGGACAGCATGGGATTACCTTGGCAGAATGTGAATGTACCCAACCATCGGGGCGTGGCGCAGCCTGGTAGCGCGCTTGCCTTGGGCGCAAGAGGTCCCCGGTTCGAATCCGGGCGCCCCGACCAACCTCCCCAAGCCGATTAACCTGAACACCGCTCCGCAATCGGGAAGGAAATGCTGTCAAGGTTGAGAGGCTGAGAACGCCGAGGGATACGCCCTACCGCCAATATCGGCTCGCCGAACCCATTCGGTCGCGCTTGGAGATTGCTACCCGGACTGCTGGACACACTACCCGGACTGCTGGTTGCATTCCGAGCGGCCTGGTGGTAGGTTATCGGCCAGCCCGCAGGCTAAAGCGGAAATTCCGGTTTGGCGGCATAAACCTTCGACAGCAGACGGTGTACTGGAGACGCTAACAACCCCAAACTCATAAGGAGGAAACATATGGGCAAAGAGCGAAGGCAATCCGGGCAGTTGAAGCCGCATGAGTCGCGCGGCGCGGAGACGGAGCTGAAGCAACCCCTGGCGGCGCGCGTGGCCGCTTACGCGTTGGCTGCGGGAGCCGCAGGGCTCGGGATCGTGGCCGGCGCGCAATCCGCGGAAGCTCAGGTCGTCTACACGCCGGTACATATTGTGATAAACCCTGGAACGAGCTACGACCTGGAGCTCAATAACAACGGAATACCAGATTTCAAACTTGTGAATGGTAAGAGCGGCCTTTTCGGGCAGCCGGCCCTCAGTATACAGAGCGGGCATTCCGGCTTTGCGAACCAGGTCGAAGTACTGAACGGCTGCTTTGAACCCGCCGCTCTGGGAGCGGGCGCGAAGATCGGTGCCAGCCAGAATTTTGAGATGTGCACTTTCAGCTCGGTTCCCTTCGAATTCCTGGTCGTTGCCGAAACTCAACGTAATTCCTTCTATGGGGCTTGGGCCAACGTCCGGAAGCAGTATCTCGGCCTGCAGTTTCTTCTCAACGGCAGGACGCACTACGGTTGGGCCCGCCTGAGTGTGGTTGCACATGGGAGCAAGATTGAGGCGCTGCTGACGGGATACGCGTATCAGGCTGCGCCGAACGAGCCCATCACCGCGGGCCAGACTCACGGGGCCGCCGACGAGTTCGCCGACCCGGATGCTTCCCTCGACCCAACCTCGGGGAGTCAGCCGATTTCACAGAACGGGCTGCAACCGGTGTCGCTGGGACTGCTGGCTTTAGGCGCGCCGGGACTGGACATTTGGCGTCCAAGCGCGCGGGAGCTGACGCAACAATAGCGCGCCTGGCAGTGCCGACATGGGCAGGACTACGCGGAAGTGCAACGGCAGCCGCGAGTCGAGCCACAACCAATGATGGTCGCCAGTGGCAGATGCGCCTCTGGCCAGGGCGATCGTCTCGCCAGAGGCATCGCATGCCTCCACGGTGAAGTGTTGCACGTTTTTCCCAATCAAAATCGATACCACTTCGCCGGGCGGTAGTCCCTAAGGTCGGGCTGGCGCAGACGTTCTTAATTCGCGTCAATTCGAGCAGCGATGCGGCCCTTCCCGATCGGCATCTTGACCGTCTCAGCCTGTCGAATCGTTGTTCGTCCGAGCGGTTTGACTTGTATCACCGCGGGTGTACCATCCCTATGGGTGCGATCCAAAGGGAAGTCACCCAATGCCCACGGGAGGTCATGCCATGTCAAGAGCTGAGCATCGAATGCGGACGGACCGTTCCCGCCGCGCCTCCTTCCAACTCGCGATCTGCGCGCTCGCAATTGTGATCGTCGCGCCGCTGGCAGCAGCCCAAACGTACACCATCGCCGATTTGGGCGAGTTTCCCGGAGGCAGCGACAGCGAGGGCTTCGCGATCAATTTCTTCGGTCAAGTTGCCGGTTATGCCGACTTCAACGGCAACAGTTCTCATGCCGCCCTCTGGAGCGTGCCCACGGGTCTGCGCGACCTCGGCGCGATTCCTCCGGAAAAGAACTTCAGCTTCGCCGAGGGGATCAATCTGTACGGCGAAATGGCCGGATATTCCACTTACGGAGAAATCCAGCTTGGACACGCCGTCCGCTGGGACAAACAGGGGCTTCACGACCTGGGCACTCTGCCCGGCGGCAGGCTTTCAGAGGCGATGGGCATCAACGACATCGGTCAAATCACCGGCTTCTCCGACAGCGGTACGGCCGAACCACACACCTTCCTGTGGACCGCCAGCAAGGGAATGCAAGACCTGGGCACGCTTCCGGGCGGATATTACAGCCAAGGCCTCGCGATCAATCTGCAGGGAGAAATAGCAGGATACTCGAATGACGGCAACGGCCTTTGGTGGGCCACACTCTGGACTAGATCGGCCGGCATGCAAGCTCTCGTGAACCTGCCGGGCGAAACGGGTGGTTCCGGGAACGCCATCAACAACCTGGGCCACGTCGCGGGCGGGTCGGGCAGCTACGCGACGCTGTGGACGTCCGTCGGGCAGGTGGAAGACCTGGGAGCCCTTCCCGGCGCAGGCTGGAGCAGCGCTTTCGCGCTCAATGACCGCGACGAGGTCGTGGGTTGGTCCGGGTACAGCGCTTTTCTCTGGACCGAAGCCGGTGGCATGCAGGACTTGAACGACCTGATTCCACCGAACTCAGGCTGGACGCTTACGGCTGCGAACGGCATCAATTTGCTGGGCCAGATTACGGGGTATGGCGATATCCATGGCCAGACGCACGCGTTCCTGTTGACGCCTTGCACTGATCGAGGGCAATAGTCACGATATTGAGATGAACTTGACTTATCCGGGCGCAAGAGGTTCCCGGTTCGAATCCGGGCGGCCCGACTGAGACTTCTTTGGTTTGTTGAGTCGCGTTTCCGGTGCTCACTACACTTCCCAGAATTCCAAACATCGTTGATTGCATCAAGCCTGGGTTGCGACAAATCACCGGCACCCTATAGAATTACCCCTTCGCTGCCGCCCTGCGGCGCCGTCGTCCCCGGAGGAATCGATGCAGTATTCCTATGGACGAAAAATCGCGGACCTCGTGTTGCTGCCGCTTCTGGTCTTTGCTTTTACTCTGTCCGCTTCGGCGATCACGCCGAAAAGGGGGCCGTCTCCAGCCGCGGAGAGGCCGGATTTTGGCCCGACGATCCAGATGGGCACCCTCACCCTCGTGCACTGCCCTGGGCTCCCGGCGTACTGTGGACGACTGCCGCGTCCGCTCGACCCTGCAGGACAGGTTAAGGGGACGATTGAGATCGGATTTGAGGTTTTCCCGCGCGGCAATTGGCCTGCATCCGGCGCGGGGACGATCGTGGCGGCCGAGGGCGGGCCTGGTTACGCAACCACCGGCAGCGCGCCCGGATACCTTGGGCTGTTTCAGCCGCTGCTCGAAGATCATGACCTGCTGCTGATGGACGATCGCGGGACCGGCTCCTCGCAGCCGATCGACTGTCCCGGGCTTCAGCGCGCGCCCTTTCTTTTCCTGCCCGGTATCGCAGACTGCGGGTCGGAACTAGGCCACACGTCTGATCTTTACGGCAGCGGACTCGCGGCCGACGATCTGGCAGTATTGCTTGACGCGCTTGGAATCGAGAAAATCGATCTCTATGGCGACTCTTACGGGACCTTCTTCAGCCAGGCATTTGCCGGCCGGCACCCGGCCCGTCTGCGCTCGCTGGTGCTGGACAGCGCCTGGCCCGTGATCGGGGAATCGCCGTGGTACCCCGAAGCCGCGCCCGCCATGCGCAAAGCTTTTCTGATCACGTGCCGGCGATCGCTCGCCTGCCGCGATCTGCCCACGAACTCGCTCGAACGCATGGAGATGCTGCTCGACTCGCTGCGCGAGCATCCATTCCACGGGATTGCACAGGATGGCGACGGAGTTTTGCACGAAGTCGAGGCGAACGCCACCAATCTCTCCTTTCTCGCCTTGTCGAACACGCCCGGTCCGATCCTGTTTCGCGATCTCGGCGCCGCGGCGCGCGCCTATCTGGAAAAAGGCGATTCTCTTCCGCTGCTGCGCATGCTGGCGGAGAACCGGGCGGCGTCCCCGTCCGACGCGGGCGATTTGCCCTTGACGGAGTACAGCCAGGGCTTGTTCATCGCCGTAACCTGCAGCGACTACCCGTTTCCTTACAACCTCACCCAGCCCGTCCCCGACCGTATCCGAGAGCGCAACGCCGCCTTTGTCCTGGAAGAAGCCATGGACCCGGGCGTCTATGGGCCGTTCACCATCGACGAGTACAACGCGGTTCCGCTCGACTACAGCGTGCTCGATTCGTGCCTGAACTGGCCCATCCCGTCGCGCTTGCATCCGCCGGGCCGACCGGTCCCGCTCGGGGCCAAGTTCACGGACGCGCCCGTCCTCGTGCTTTCGGGCGAACTCGACAGCCTGACTCCTTCGGCGCAGGGCCAGCAAGCTGCGGACCTGTTCCCGCACGCGGTCCACCTGATTATCAACAATAGCTTCCATGTGACCGCCGTCGAGGATGCGGACGACTGCGCGTCCAAAATCGTTGTGCACTTCGTGCGCGATCTCAATCCGGGCGATACTTCGTGCGCCGGGCACATCGCCGAGGTGCGGACGATTCCCAAGTTCGCGCTGGTGTCCACTCAACTCGATCCTGCGCTCCCGCTCGCGGGCAATCAGGGAACCACCGCCGACCTGCAGGTTGCCGCGGCGGCCGCCTACGCCGCGGGTGACGCGATCGCCCGCTGGTGGGTGAATCTGACGGGATCGGACACCGGGCTGCGCGGCGGCTGGTGGGAGTACATCTCTGTGGGCCAGAATTACGCGTATAAGCTGCACGACGTTCGTTGGGT
>JASHQD010000729.1 GCA_030037755.1 Terriglobia bacterium | reverse complement strand
TGCCGTCAAAATCTCTATCTTGCTCACAGGCATCACCTTTAGAATATGCCTTCCGGCCGATCGCGGGGGCAGAGACACGAGAGCGCTCACTCCAGCGTGACGGTCTAATCGATTCGGATTGGACCACATTGTACTTCTTCGGCATTTGAGTCAATAGATAAGACCAGGCGGAGTCGGCCGGACGCGCCAGCAAGCCGT
The DNA here is from genome assembly GCA_030037755.1 of Terriglobia bacterium. Taxonomy (GTDB): domain Bacteria; phylum Acidobacteriota; class Terriglobia; order UBA7540; family UBA7540; genus Gp13-AA77. The sequence continues at coordinate 2,540 of JASHQD010000729.1, read as the reverse complement.
TTACGACGCGGTCCGATCCCGGGAGGGCAGGCATCCTGCCCGCCTGGAATCTGCGAACGTCCGAATTCGCGCCCGGTGAAAATTTTCCAAAAAAAATGCTTGACACGAGAAACGGTGTTATACCACACTATAACAGTAAATGACGTGTAGCATCTGAGAACCGGAATGGATCGTGAGTGGAATGACAGCCAGCCGATTTACCGCCAACTTCGGGACCGCGTCGTAGCCATGATCCTCGACGGAGTCCTGAAGGAAGGCGATTCGTTGCCGTCCGTGCGCACGGTGGCAGCGGATTACCGGCTGAATCCGCTGACGGTTCTGAAGGCGTACCAGGAGCTCGCGGATGAGGAACTGGTCGAGAAGCGGCGCGGTCTCGGCATGTTCGTCAACACCGGCGCGCGAAAGCTATTGATGAAGGCAGAACGCCAGAAGTTCCTGGCCGAAGAGTGGCCCCGGATCTCCGCCACCATCCAGCGGCTCGGCCTGGAGCCGGAAGAGTTGCTCAACGGCAGCGGCAAGCGGCGGTCGGCGGGCGACAAGCCGGAGTCTTCAAACGGGGAGCGCTGACACCATGGCAGTGATAGAAGCTCGCGGTCTGCGCAAGGTCTTCGGCACGACGGTGGCGCTCGACGGTGTCGATTTGCGCGTGGAAGAGGGCCGTATCCTCGGGCTCATCGGTCCGAACGGCGCCGGCAAGACCACCGCTCTGAACGCCATTCTCGGCCTCACGCCGTATCAAGGCGAACTCCGCGTGCTCGGACGCGATCCCTGGACGGAGCGCGACCGCCTGATGTGCGACGTCTGCTTCATCGCCGATGTGGCCGTGCTGCCCCGCTGGATTCGCGTGTCTGACGCGCTCGATTACGTTGCGGGCGTCCATCCGCGATTCGATCGCGCCAAGGCCGAAGGATTTCTTGCGCGCACCGCGATCCGCTTGAACCGCCGCGTGCGCGAGCTCTCCAAGGGCATGGTGGCCCAGCTCCATCTCGCCATCGTGATGGCGATTGACGCGCGATTGCTGGTGCTCGACGAGCCGACGCTCGGCCTCGACATCCTGTTTCGCAAGCAGTTTTACGATTCGCTGCTGAACGATTACTTCGACCACCACCGCACCATCATCGTGACCACTCACCAGGTCGAAGAACTGCAGCACGTGCTCACCGACCTGATGTTTATCAACAACGGGCGCATCGTCCTCAGTTGCACGATGGAGGAGTTCGAGTCGCGCTACCAGGAAGTGGCGGTGCATCCGGACCGGCTGGCAGCAGCCCGCGGGCTCAAGCCCATCTATGAGCGCCAGTCGCTTGGCCGGAGCATTCTGCTGTTCGACGGCGCCGATCACGCGCAGCTAGCCGCGTTCGGCGAAGTGCGGACGCCCAGCATCGCGGACTTGTTTGTCGCTGTAATGAGCCCGGACGGCCGCCAGGTCCGCCAGCAACAGAAATTCTTCCAGGGAGCAGCCCGATGATGACCCCATCGAACGGAGAACACGCGCTCGATCTTCAAGCCGGCAACGCGGCCCTGCGGCCCGTCCGTCCGTTCTATTGGTCGGTGCGCCGGGAATTGTGGGAGTACCGGTCGATCTACATCGCGCCGCTCGCGGCGGGAGCCCTGGGGGTGGCCGGGTTCATGATCAATATCGCCGCGCGCCTGCCGGCAGTTCTTCGCGGCCTTCCCATGATAGACGCGATGCACCAGCGCGATGAACTGATGCTACCCTACGAGACCACGGCGGGGCTCATCATGGCGGCCGCGATGATCGTTGGCATCTTCTACTCCCTCGACGCCCTCTACGGCGAGCGCCGCGATCGCAGCATCCTGTTCTGGAAATCGATGCCGGTTTCCGATCTCACCACGGTGCTCGCGAAGGCGACGGTTCCGCTGGCGATTCTGCCGCTGCTCGCCTTTGCCATCACTCTTGCGGCCCAGATCACCCTGCTGTTCTTCAGCACCACGATCGCCACAGCGCACCATCTGAGCGCGGCGCCAATCTGGGCACAGGTAGGCGCGTTTCAGTTGCCTCTCACGCTGCTTTACCACCTGCTGACCGTCCACGTGCTCTGGCATGCGCCCTTTTACGGCTGGATGCTGCTGGTCTCCGCCTGGGCGCGGCGTGTTCCCGTTCTATGGGCCGCCTTGCCGCCGCTCGGCATCGTGGCCGTCGAGAGGATCCTGTTTAACACGGCGCATTTCGGTGTGCTGCTTCACCACCGGTTCGCCGGCGGACCTGAAGCGATGACGCCAACCATGTCCAACAGCTTTCCGATCGACCCAATGATGCAGCTAACGCCCTTGCGATTCTTGGCCTCGCCCGGCTTGTGGATCGGGTTGGCGGTAACAGCGGGGTTGCTGTATACCGCGTCGCGGGTACGACGGCATCGGGGACCGATCTGATTGAAAGGGGGAGACTTTCCGACTCGCTGGAGCGTATGAGTCAGTGACTCCCGGGAGAGAGACGAGATTTCGGTCATTCTTTCCGTTATTTTTTTGAAGGATGTCGAAATCGGCGCAAGTGAAACGACGTTCATATGAGGAGGACA
>JASHQD010000728.1 GCA_030037755.1 Terriglobia bacterium | reverse complement strand
GCCCGTTTCCGGGGTTTCGAGCGCCTCGCGAATCACGGGCTCAAGCCGCTGGTAGACCGGATTGGCTAGTAACTCGCCGGTGGAGCGGCACTGCCTCAGTTCGTCGAAGTGAGGCATGATTTCGTCGCGGATCATCTTATGAATCCGCTGCTCCGGCGACATCACCGCGGCTTGTGCCGCAGCACCCGGAGTCCGCTCCGCACTGAGAACCGTCTTACTCATGCATCGATCCTGCCTGATCGAACAACGGCGCCATAGTCCCGACGGGCACCGGCAGATTCAGATGGCGGTAAGCCGCATCGTTGGCTCGCCGGCCGCTCTTGGTGCGGCTGATGAACCCCTGCTGAAGCAGGTAAGGCTCAACCATATCGACCAGCGTGTCCACTTCTTCATTCAGGGTGGCCGCGAGCGCTTCGACGCCAACGGGACCGCCGCGATACGTCTTGATGATCGTCGTCATGAAGCTGCGATCGAGATCGTCGAGCCCGGTCTCGTCCACACCCTCGAGACTCAGCGCGGCGATCGCCACCTGGCTGGTGATCTGACCCTGGGCTTTCACGTCGGCATAATCGCGGACGCGGCGCAGCAGACGGTTGGCGACGCGTGGCGTGCCGCGCGCCCGTCGCGCGATCTCGGTTGCGCCCGCCTCCTCAACCTCGACGCCCAGAATCTTCGCCGATCGCATCACGATCTGATGGAGCTCATCGACGCTGTAAAACTCAAGATGATAGAACAACCCAAAGCGATTGCGCAGCGGGGCGGAGAGACTGCCCGCGCGCGTTGTGGCGCCCACGAGCGTGAACTTCTTGAGCGGCACGTTCACAGTCTTGGCGAACATGCCCTTGTCGAGAACGAAATCGACTTTGAAATCCTCCATCGCCGGGTAGAGAAACTCCTCCACCGTGGCCGGCAGGCGATGAATCTCGTCGATGAACAGCACGTCGTGCTCGGCGAGATTGGTGAGGATGCCCATCAGGTCGCCGGTGCGCTCCAAAGCCGGTCCTGAGGTCACCACGACCTTCGCTTGCATCTCGTTGCCGATGATGTGGGCTAGCGTTGTCTTACCGAGGCCTGGTGGGCCGTAGAACAACGTGTGTTCGAGTGCTTCTCCGCGCTGGCGGGCGGCGCCCAAAGCGATCTCAAGCTTCTCCCGCAACCGGGCCTGCCCGACGTACTCGGCGAGCGTCGGCGGACGCAGCGTGAGGTTCAGCTTCTCGTCCTCAGGGGAGATCAGCTTCGGCGATACCAGTCGTTCTCTCATCGAATTTCTGTGCCGTCAATCGGCAATCGACAATCATCAATCGGCAATCTCAGCCGCCGCTCTGCTTCTGCTCGAATACATGCTTCAAGAACTCTTCCACCGACTTCAGATGCCTGTGCCGCGCAAAGATGTCGGCCACCATGCGCTGCGCCTCGCCCCGAGTATACTCGAGCTGCTCGAGCACCTGGACGGCCTCCAAACGCAGCTCGGCGTCCGTCTCGCGTTCCACCGAAAGCGGCGCTTCGCTCGGCGCCAGAGCAAACTTGGTCATCTTGCCGCGTAGCTCCGTCACGATGCGCTCGGCCATTTTGGGTCCGATGCCGGGCAGTTCCTGCAGAAAGCGCGCGTCGCCGCGCTCAACCGCCTGGGCTATTTCGTTGATCGGACGAACCAAGCACTTGAGCGCCTTGGCGAAGCCCACGCCGGGCACGTCAGTAAAGGTTTCGAAGAACTCGCGATCGAGCGGGTCAAGGAAGCCCACCAGCTTGGGCGTCAGATGGCCGCCGCCGAGGCCGCCGTCAATATAATAGATGGTGTAAAAGGTCAGCGGGTTTGGGCGTTCCTCGGGCGGAGTCTGGCGCAAGCGCGACGCGATCCCGGTTGGGACGAGGATTTCGTAGCAGAGCGAATCGACGCGCACCAGCAGCGAGTTGCGCTTCATGCGGTCGTACAAGACTTCGCCGGTGATTTCGGAAATCAAGTTCCGTCCTTTCAACCTAAAAGAAAAGTGGCAAGTGGCGAGTGGCAAGCAGCTACCTTCCCGCCATAACAATCACCGCAAGAAAGATCTTTGCAAGAGTAAAGAGTCAGAGCCACGTTCCGCAGGGACTTGCCACTCGCCACTTGCCACTTCTTCATCGCCGCTACACCTTGACCGGTCGATTCTCCTGACACGACTGATAAATCGCCTGAATCAGCTTCTCGTCTCGAAGACCCTCCTCGCCCGGTGTGACCGGCTCGTGGTCGCCGAGGATGCACTCGGCAAAATGATCCGCCTCGCGCGAGAATTGATCGGGATAGCGATCCGTCGCCGGTTGTGCGATGGCCACGGATTCTTGTCCCTCGGACTTCATGCGGATGCCTTCGTAGGTGAACGCCGGGCCGAGTTCCACCCATCCCTTGGAGCCCGTCGCGCGATAGGTGTTGCCGCAGTTGGCGCCGTAGCTGGTATAGCAGGTGGTGAGTACACCCGAGGGGAATCGCATGGTCCAATTCAGGTTTTCCTCGACCTCTGTGAAACGCCCGTCGCGATCGATCACCGACCAGTTGGCGCTGACCTCGACCGGTTCTTCGCCGCTCAGGAATCGGCAGGCCTGCAGGCTGTAAATGCCGACATCGACCATGGGGCCGCCGCCCGCCATTTTCTTGTTCAGACGCCATTCGCCGGGAGCGATGGTGAATCCGAATCCGGTATCGATGATTTCGAGCGTTCCCACGTATCCGCCGCGGATAAGCTGGATGGCCCTCAGATTGGTAGGCTCCAGGCGGCAGCGATAGGCGATCATCAGCTTGCGACTGGCCTTCTTGCAGGCGTCGATCATCTGCTGGCATTCGACCACCGAGTTGGCCATCGGCTTCTCGCAAAGCACGTGCTTGCCGGACTGTGCCGCGCGGACGGTGTATTCGGCGTGCATGCCGTTCGGCAGCGCGATGTAAACCGCGTCGATGTTCGGATTGTGCGCGATCTGCTCGTAGTTCTGGTAGTTGTAGATGGCATTGCGCGGGACGCCGTATTGCTGTGCGACTCGCGCGGCTTTATCAGGATGTCCGCTCACCAGCGCCGTAATCTTCGAACGTTGCCCGGCCGCCTTCACGCCGGGCATGAACTGTCCCATCGAGATGCGGCCCAGGCCTACGATGCAGTAGCCGACTTTGCCGCCGCCGACCGGCCCCTGCAGCACGCTGGCATCGCCAGACAGAATGTTGCTGTCGTCAGCGCGAAGCGCATTACGCAGGCCAAACCGTTGCGCAAAGGGCATGGCTGCTGCGCCGCCGAGAGCGCCCAAGAAATCGCGCCGCGATGAAGCCATTTTCCGTCAACCTCCAGAATCTGTTGTCACTCTGTGTCTCCGCGTCTCTGTGTTTGAGCTTTCTCGCAACGACTGCACGTAGCACAGCGCCGCCGCCAGCGCATCTGCCACGTCGGGTGGATGCGGCACGCCGTCGAGCGAAAAATGGTGCTGAACTGCGCGCTGCACCTGCAGCTTGCTGGCATTTCCGTTTCCGGTGACAGACTGTTTGATGCGCTTTGCGGGCAGGCTCACCACCGCCACATGCGCCAGTCGCGCTGCGAGGCAGATGACCCCGCGCGCATGTCCCATCAGGATAGCCGTGCGAGGATAATCGGCATGGCTGTAGACTTCTTCCAAGCAAACTTTTTCCGGCCGGAACTCGCGGATGACTTCGCTGACGCTTTCGAACAGCTTCTCCAGCCGCGCCGCCAGATTGTCATTGCGCGCGGGCGGCAGACGAATCACGCCGGCTTCCACCAGCACTGCGTCGCGGCCACGATGATCGATCACGCCGTAGCCCGTCAGGTTCAGGCCGGGGTCGATGCCCAACACGCGCGTCAATTGCGCCTGGGCAGCCAGTTTCGCTTGGGAAGCCATCCACGGCGATTGTATATCAGGTCGCAGAAGCGGGCCATGCTGTCCCGAAACTGGCCAGCGAAGTCCGGGAACGGACAAACGGCCTCGCTCCCGCTTCCTTCCGAATCGTATAACCCGCGCTGTTCCAACGTGTTCGAGCCAGGCCATGTCGGAACGCGAATTGCCAATCGAGTGCCTGGAGGAGTCTCCCATGCAGACCGTCTGGCAGGACCTTCGCTACGGCGTTCGCGCCCTCATGAAGAATCCGGCGTTCAGCGCCATCGCCATCCTGACGCTTGCGCTTGGCATCGGCGCCAACACCGCGATCTTCACCGTTCTCGACTCGGTGCTGCTCAATTCGCTGCCGGTCAGGAATCCGCAGCAGCTTGTGCTCCTCACCGATCCCGGTGCCGGCGGCATGAGCGTGGGCAACTCGACCGGGGACCGCGACACCCTGACCTACGCCGAGTTTCAGGACCTCGCGGCGCGCAACCAGGTGCTATCGGGCGTCCTCGCCGCCGATGCCATGGGCGGGCAGATGCCGGTGTCGGTGGAAGGAGCCGAACAGGGCGGCGAAGCGGCGGTCCAGATGGTCAGCGGATCCTTCTTCAATGTGCTCGGCGTGAATCCGCTCGCCGGCCGGACCTTCACTCCCGAAGTTGACAAGCTTCGTGACGCGAATCCCGTGGCCGTGATCAGCTACAGCTTCTGGCAGCGCCGTTTTGGTGGCGACACGGCCGCGGTCGGCCGGAAGCTCCGCATCCGGAACACCGTCTGCGACGTGATTGGTGTGATGCCGCAGCGCTTCTTTGGCATGACCGTGGGTTCTGCGCCGGACGTCTGGGTGCCGTTGACCATGCAGGCCGAGGTCTATCCGGGCGAGGACTGGCTCACGGTCGAAAAGCACCCCATCGAGAAAACCGAGTGGCTGCAGGTGATGGGACGGCTCAAGCCCGCCGTGACGGTGGCGAAAGCCAAAGCGAGCCTCGACCTGACGTTTCAGCAATACCTGCAGTCGCAGATCGGCGACATCACCGAGAACGACCGGCACAACTTCCTGAACCAGCATCTGCCTGTTACGACCGGCCGCCGCGGAGCTTCCGCGTTGGAGGGACAGTTTGGCACGCCGCTCCTAGTGTTGATGGGCGTGGTCGGGCTCGTGCTGCTGATCGCCTGTGGCAACGTGGCGAATCTGCTGCTGGCCCGCGCCACATCGAGGCAGAAGGAGATCGCGGTGCGCGTGGCGATGGGCGCCGGACGCGCGCGGTTGTTCCGCCAGCTACTCACCGAGAGTCTGCTGCTCGCGGGCATCGGCGGCGTATTGGGACTCGTGCTCGCGCGGTGGGCAGACGCGCTCCTGTTGCGGCTGGTCTCGAGCGGCTCAACGCCCATTCCGCTTGACACGCACCTGAATCCCACGATCCTGGGCTTTACGCTTGGCGTCTCGCTCCTGACGGGCGTGCTCTTTGGTCTCGCTCCCGCGCTGCGCGCCTCGCGCGTTGACCTGAATTCGGTCCTGAAGGGCACGTCGCGCGCTGTGATCGGAGGGGCCGGACAAGGCGTGCGGGCGCCACTCGGCAAGATCCTGGTCGTGGGGCAGGTCGCTTTCTCGCTGCTGCTGTTGATCGTCGCCGGACTCTTCGTCCACAGCTTTCGCAAGCTGGCGGACGTCCAACTGGGCTACGATCACGATCATCTGCTGCTGTTCGGAATCGACCCCGTGGAATCCGGCTACAAGGGCCCGGCGATCGCGGAGATGTACAAGGCGCTCATGGCGAACATCCGCACGATTCCCGGCGTGCGCGGCGTGACACTTTCGGAGAACGGCTTGTTCAGTCATTCCGAATCCGCCGATCCGATCAAGATCGACGGATACAAGCCGCCATCGGGTCAGAACATGCACGCGCGCTTCGATGAAGTAGGGCCGAAATATTTTGCGACCGTTGGTATTCCCATCCTCGTGGGGCGCGACATTACGGAAGAGGACGGCGGATCGGGCCAGCGCGTGGGCGTGATCAATCAAACCATGGCGCGCTACTACTTCGGAAACGAGAGCCCGATCGGCAGGCGCATCTGGGACATGTTCCCGACCAACACCACCGACTTTGTGGTGGTCGGCGTCGCCGCCGATGCCAAGTACAACAGCCTCCGCGAGGAGACGCCGCGCCGCTTCTACGTGCCGTTCTTTCATCCCATTGAGCAGGCGACGTTCGCCCGTCTCGAGGTGCGCGTCTCCGGCAATCCTTCGTCCGTAGCCGACGCGGTGCGTGCGGCTGTGAAGCAATCCGCGCCCAACCTGCCGCCGCTTGGCATCCACACCATGAACGACCTCGTCAGCGAGTCGCTTACCAGCGATCGCATGGTCACGAAACTCACCGGATTCTTCGGCGCGCTGGCCGTGCTGCTGGCCTGCATCGGAATCTACGGCATCATGGCTTACGCCGTCGCCGGACGCACCAGCGAAATCGGCATCCGGATCGCGCTCGGCGCCGATCGCGGCAGCGTGATCTGGATGGTGCTGCGGGAATCGCTGGTGTTGGTGCTGATCGGCGTCGCGATCGGCCTGCCGGCGGTGCTGGCCGTATCGAGGCTAATCAAGACCCTGCTGTTTGGCCTGACACCCGCCGATCCCTGGGCGCTGGGACTCCCCAGCCTGCTGATGCTCGCGGTCGCGGCTCTCGCCGGCTATGTTCCCGCGCGACGGGCGGCGAGGACGGATCCGATGACAGCGCTGCGGTATGAATAATGGCTAATGGCTCCACCAGCCACCAGCCACTGGCACCACGAACGGGTTGTCAATCGCTTTTCGAGGCCCGCGTTCTAGGCTTGATACAAATACGACAATAGAGGCTAGCAAGGGATCCTCGGGATTCGGCGGGCGGGATGCAACCATGTTTCGAGCCGGTCCCTTTTGGGGGACCGGCTCGAACGATGGGCTGAAGAGTCAAATCACGCCTGACCCGTGCTGACTTCGCCGCAAAGATCAGGCGTCACGATCGTCGCTAAGGTGCAACCGTCAAGGTGACCGGTACCTCGTTTTGGATGCTTCCGCTGGAGTTATCTCCGATCAGCTCGATCGTGTAGGTTCCGGTAGTCGCATGGCGAGTCGCGCTCCACGTGATGGTTGCGGTTCCGCTGCCGTTTTTCGAAACGTAGACGGGGTTTGCCGTACTGCTTGCCGAGACGCCATTCGGGAATGCGTTGACGCTCAGATAAACGTAGCCACTGAAGCCGCCCACGCTGGTGATAGTGAGCTTGTTCGATGCGCTGCCGCCCTCGTCGACCGTCAGAGAAGAGGGCGAGACAGACATGGTGAAGTTCGGCGAAGAAGAAGAGCTCACCGTGAGGCTGATGGTGGTGCTGTGAGTGAGCGTGCCGGACGTTCCGGTGATCGTCACCGTGAACGTTCCGGTGGTTGCCGTGCCGGTAGCGCTCAGCGTGAGCGTTGAGGTTGCGCTGCCGTTCGCGGGCGGAGTCACCGGATTTGGTGAGAATGCCGCGGTCACGCCGCTCGGCAGGCCGCTGGCACTCAGCGTGGTCGCGGAATTGAAGCCGTTCTGACTGGTGATGGTGATCGTGCTGGTTCCGCTGCCCCCCTGGGTTATGGTCACGGAAGAGGGCGAGGCGCCGATGGTGAAGTTCGCACTTGCCGCGGAATTGACCGTGAGCGCGATGGTCGTGCTTGCGCTCAGCGTGCCCGAAGTTCCGGTGATGGTCACGGTGGCCGTCCCGGTGGTCGCTGAGCTGCTGGCCGTCAGAGTCAGCAGGCTGGTCCCGGTTGTGGGGTTCGTGCCGAACGTCGCCGTCACACCACTCGGCAGACCGGATGCGGACAGCGTCACGCTGCCGGTGAATCCGTTCTGATCGTTAACCGTGATGGTGCTCGTACCACTGCCGCCCTGGGTGATCGTGAGACTGTTGGGCGAAGCCGAGAGCGTGAAGCTGGGCGAAGTCGATCCGAGCAGCGCGTTGAGCAGGTTGCTCCCGTTCATGCTGCCCCAGCCGTCGCACAAGTTGTAGCCG
>JASHQD010000727.1 GCA_030037755.1 Terriglobia bacterium | reverse complement strand
AACGTGGGTGAAATCCATAATTCTGACGCGCTGGGACACCGTGGCGGACCCAGCGCTTGCCGCTGGCGCTTTGACCACTGCCGATGAAGACTGCCCCTGGGCAGAGTTGCATCGCGCCGCGCTCGCAAGACAGGCGGCGGCCAGAATTGCGGCGCCAAGACCGAAGAGTCGCCGGATGCGGTGTGACATCCCGAGTGAGGAAAGCATTGCTTAAGGAGATGCGGGCGGAGGGATGGTGAGGTTGAGAACCACGATGCCGCGATCGTCAAGGGAACTGGCGTGTCTCACCTCCGAAGCCTGCCCCTTGTACTTAGCCTGCACTTTGTAGTCATGGTTCGGCTTCAAATCCGTGAACTTGTACAGTCCTCCGGCCTCGGTGTAAAGTCCCAGGCTGGTCCCATCCGTCTCGTCCGTGAGTTCCACGGAGGCGCCGACGATGGGCTTATCCGCTGCATCGAGCACCTCACCCTGGACCGTTTTGGTCAGCGGCTGCTTTTTTTTGGCCAGCAGGGGAAAGGACAAGGCACAGCAGATCGCAAAGCAGGCTGCAGGGACCAGGAGCAGAGAGCCGATCTGACGTCGCGGGGATCGAAGCAGTTCGACGTCGCGCCGGACTGCGTCATTACCAGTCTTCTTCTTCCTCTTCATCCTCATCGAGAACCACCCGTAGTTCCAGTGGATTGGTGCTCACGACCTCGAGCTCGGCGCCGCACTCGTGGCAATCCAGCTTTTCCCCTTCTTCGACCTCGTCGTCTTCCATGTCGATCACAGCTTCGCATTCCGGACAATGAGCCATCGCGCACCCCGATAGTCGATACTTTGAGCTCCCGAGAAAAGTCTATTCATTCGGCGCGGGGATGTCCAGTCGTTCTCCGGCTGCGTCCACGACTGCAGAGTCCGCAGGCAAGCTTCCTCCTTGACGGCTGTCGAGACCTTGTGCTAGGGTCAGCGTCACTCAATTCACGGAGCCCGTTGGCAACATGTCTGAAATCGTGAAGGTCGATGAGAAGCGTTTGGAATTCGCCCTGGCCTATGCCGTCCGATTGATCCTTTCGGGCCAAGTCGTGGCTTTTCCCACAGACACGTTCTATGGTCTGGGTGCCGATCCGTTCAATCTCGCCGCGGTCAGCAAGATATTCAGCATCAAGCGGAGGAGCTACGACCGCCCCTTGCCGCTGCTGGTCTCTTCGCTCGACCAGGCGGCCGATCTGACAATCGACCCGCCCAGTCTCTTCTTCAAGCTCGCGGAAAAGTTCTGGCCCGGGCCGCTCACGATCATTGTGCCCGCTTCGCGGCAGATTCCCCTGAAGGTGACCGGCAACACCGGCCGGGTCGCATTGCGTCTGCCCAAGGCGCCTCTGGCCGTCGCGCTCATCGAGGCGGCGGGCAGGCCGCTGACGGGCACGAGCGCCAATCTGACGGAACACCCCGCCTGCTCGGCAGCGGAAGAGGTGGATATGCAGATCGGCGACGCGGTCCCCTTGATCCTCGACGGCGGCACGACGCCAGGCGAGCTTGCCTCAACCATCATCGAAGTTGATGACGATGGTTGGCAGATCCGGCGCCGAGGTCCGGTAACCGAGGCGGACTTGAAGGAGTTCATCGGCTGAAGGCTCTCCACAGGACAAACTGGATTCTCGGGGCGCTGATCCTCGCCGGCCTTGTGGTCCTGATCACAGGGTTCGGCCTTTACAGTGCGATCCGGCGACAGGCATCCCGGGATGAGGCACGAGCGGCGGGCGCCATCGTCGTCTTTGGCGCGGCCCAGTATGATGGTCAGCCTTCGCCGGTGTTCAAGGCCAGGCTCGATCATGCCTTTGACCTTGAAGAGCGAGGTCTGGCGCCGCTGGTCATCACCACGGGAGCGGGCGGCGGCGATCGGCAGTATACCGAAGCCGGAGTTGGCCGCGATTACCTGATCCAGCAAGGCATGGCTGCCGGCAAAATCCTCACGGACACGGCCAGTGAAACCACCTACGCCAGCGTTCAGGCGGTGGCGCGGCTGCTCCTCGCGCATCGCATCCAGACGTGCATCGCCGTGAGCGACGGATTCCACCTTTACCGCATCAAGCGGATGCTGGGGCAGCGAGGGATCGACGCGTACGGGTCGCCCGATCCCGAGAGTCCCATCGAGGACGACCCCGTGGACCGCGCCCTGCATACGATCCGCGAAGTCGTCAGCACCGCGGCCTGGTATCTAGGCTATCGTGGTTAACCTACACGCCGCCGGTGTGATTGCCCCCAGCACCACGGGCCGCCGCGCGCCGGTGACACCGGGCAAGTTGCCCGGCAGGCCGTGGATGGTGCGATCGGCGAGGAGAGCAAACGCCATCGCTTCCTTGGCGTCCACGGGCCAACCGTAATCATCCGAGCATTCGATCCGCAACTGAGGCAGCAGATCTCCGAGACGTCCTGTCAGGAGCCGATTGTGCGCGCCGCCGCCTGAGATCACCAGCCGGCGAAGGTTGCCTTCGGCGCCGGCGCGCGGGTAACCCCATCGATCGAGCGCGTCGGCTATGGAGCGCGCGGTCAGTTCGGCGGCCGTACGCAACAGATCCTCCGGCCGCGACGATTTCCGGCGGCTGAGAAAATAGCGCGATACAAACTCGTCTCCGAATTCCTCGCGCCCGGCGCTCTTTGGCGGACGCCGCTGGAAGAAGGGGAAACGGAGTGCTTCGGCGAGCAGAGGATTGATAACAGTTCCGCGCGCCGCCAGGCGTCCCCCGGCGTCGTAATGCCGGCGCCCGCGCGTCAGGTTCCGGATCAGCGCGTCCACGACCATATTGCCGGGCCCGGTGTCGAATCCGAATACCCGCTCGGGCCTCGCGGCTGCGGGGATCACCGTCAGGTTCGCGATTCCGCCGATATTCAGCGCTACTGAACCGTGGTGGGCGCCGGCCAACAGCAGGTAATCGACGAGCGGCACGAGCGGCGCCCCTTCGCCTCCAGCGGCGATGTCGGCGTTGCGAAAGTTTGCGACGACGGGCGCTCCAGTCGCTTCAGCGATTATGGCCGGTTCACCAATCTGCATCGTGCTCGCGGGCGCGCTTGCGGCGGCGCGACCCTGATGGAACACGGTCTGGCCGTGCGATCCAATGATCGAGAGTCTCCTCGCCGGCACTCCGACTTGCCGGCATACACCGAGCGCAGCGCGCGCGAAGGCCTCGCCGACACGAACGCTCAGTTCGCTTAATTCGCCTGCGGTCACTCTTTGACCGCTCGCCACGAACAACAATCTCTTCCGCAAAGGTGCAGGGTAAGGCAGGGTGAGGAAGCACAGAAGCTCGACTCGAGGACGAGTGAGGGATCCCCTGATGCGCACCAGGGCCGCGTCAACCCCGTCGAGCGACGTTCCGGCCATCAGGCCCACAGCCAGGCGGCCGCTCCCGGCCCCGGTCGCGTGTTCGGTGCCGCGCTCGCTTGCCGCCGATCCAGCCATTCGCCTCATGTCGCGTGCCTCCTCGCAAAGTCCTCAAACTCACGAGCAAGTCGTGGGTAATGGACCGCGTTCAGTCGCTTTGCGGGCCGTCGCAAGTGTTTCTGGGCAGCCTTAGTCCGGGCCAGCGCCTCAGAGACGCGCGCGCTGGTCAGCCTCCGCGAGTCGATAGCGCGCACGATGCTCTGGTGGATGTTTTCCAGCAACCTCGGTTCGCCAGGGACAAGCACGAGATCGCATCCGGCAACAAGGGCGCGGACGACGGCCTCGGGCACGTCAATTCCTGCCGCTTGCGCCGCAAGCGACGCATGGGCCAACGCCAGGCCCTGATACTTGAGCTTGGTGCGCAGCAGACCTTCGATAACACCCGGCGAAAGTGAGGCAGGACGCAGAAAATCGTAGTCGTAGGCACGATGGACAGCGTGGGTGATCTCTACGGCGACGAGCTTGTTGCCAAGGGCACGATAGGGAACCAGTTCCTCGCGCCAGAGTGCCGCCAGCGACCTGTCAAGGACGATCGGCTTTAGAGGCCGTGCCGCCGAGTCGGCGGCGGTGAGGACAGCGCCGCTGGAAGACGGGCCTGCGGCGGTGAGGACAGCGCCGTCGGAAGACGGGCCTGCGGCGGTGAGGACACCGCCGCTACAGGACGGCGGCAGTCCCGGAAAATGCCGTCCACAGCACGGCACGTTGTGCGATCGTAAGGCGTCAACAAACGCTTCGGAACGCTGAGCCGTCTCCAGGGGTGATACTTGGGGATGTCGGGCATCACCGGCCGATTGCATACCGGGCGATCGCGTGCTCGAAGGAATCACGGCCGACGGTTCGATATCGAGCGTGGGCGCCAGATCGAAATTCAGCCCGAGCGCCTGCATCGCCCGCGCGATCAGAGCGCCCATCTCCGCCGCATGCGCCGCATCGAGGCTCAGCGCCCGCGGCAAGGCCGGCAGCAGGCCGGCCAGCGCGCCGCCGCCTTCCTCCTCAATGCCCATGAACGGCACTGCATCAAGCACGGGCGAAGCCTCGCGGCACGCGTCAAGGGTCTTCCCGGCGTCGGTGAGTGCGCGAAAGACGATGCCAACCGGCTTGAACCGGTCGAGCAGCTTGCCCAGCCCCGCGGACCACGTCTCGTTCTCGAGTTCAATCATCAACATCGCGCAAATGGTCCCATTTCCCGGCAGTGGTGTCCGTTGAAGCGCGACCGGTCTCAGGCGCGCGCCTGCTTGTTGCGGGGCAGGATGCCCGCGCTCCCGGCACCCCGCAACCAAAAATGGCTTTGGCCGCTTTCCTCATTTCTGCGACACCTTCGCATATTTGGCGACATCGGGTTGTATCCAGGCCGGTTAGCTCGTCC
>JASHQD010000726.1 GCA_030037755.1 Terriglobia bacterium | reverse complement strand
TTTATGACCGGCTGAAATCGGCTTCGCGCGGCTATGCGTCGCTGGACTATCATTTGGCGGGATATCGCGCGTCGCCCATGGTGAAGCTGGACGTGCTGGTGGCGGGCGATCCGGTGGACGCGCTTTCCATGATCGTCCACCGCGATTTCGCCTACGAGCGCGGTAAGGCGTTGATCGAGCGGCTGCGCAAGCTGATTCCGCGGCAGATGTTTGAGGTGGCCTTGCAAGCCGCCATCGGCAACAAGGTGATTTCGCGGGAAAACATTCCAGCCATGCGCAAGAACGTGCTCGCCAAATGCTATGGCGGGGACATCACACGCAAGCGCAAGCTGCTTGAAAAGCAAAAGGAAGGCAAGCGTCGGATGAAGCGCGTCGGACGGGTGGAAATTCCGCAAGAGGCGTTCCTGGCGGTGTTGAAGGTGGGGGAATAGGGGCTGTAGCGGCGGTGTCCTCACCGCCGGGTTCCGACTCAGGCGCCGTTGACACCGCCGCACCCGGCATGATCAGCGGTTTCGGCGGTGGGGACACCGCCGCTACAGCGCGTCCAAGCCATTTTGTATAATCGTCACGACAGGGTGTTGAGCATCAAAGGACTGTCGGGAGGTTGCTTTGCCGCTTTACGAGTACGAGTGCCGGAAGTGCGGGAAACGCTTCGAGAAGATTCAGAAGTTCTCGGACCCGCCGCTCGAGACGCACGAGCGCTGCGGCGGCGCCGTTCATCGCCTGCTCTCTTCTCCCGCGATTCAGTTCAAAGGCACCGGCTGGTACGTCACCGACTACGCGCGCAAGTCGTCGCCGTCAGAGAGTTCCAGCGCGACATCGTCCGAGAGCAGTTCGAAATCCGAGACGACAAGCGACTCGTCCAAGACGACATCAAGCACGAGTGAATCTGCGAAGACGGGGAAGAAGAAGGATTAGGCAGGAGACGAGGAACCGGCCCTTTTCTCTCGTCTCTCGTCACTTCATGAGTCCAGGCATTTCTGCCGGATGCCCAAGGCTCCAAGCATATTCCGTTGAGGCGGCAGGCACGCGAAAGGGTACCATCTCCTATCTGGGAGTTCCGCTCGGTTGCGCCGGCTGGGAAACGTCCGCCGATCCTCCGGCAGTCTGGCCTTGCGGCGCCAGTATCGTTACCTCGACGCGACGATTCTCTTTGCGTCCCGCCCGCGTGTGATTGTCGTCCTTCGGCATGTCGACGCCGTAACCAAGTTCATGAATCTTTTCCAGAGGAATCTTGTCGTTCTCGGTCAGGTAGCGCACGACCGCGTCTGCCCGCTGGCGGCTCAGTTGGAGATTGTAATTTAGCCCGCCGGTCTTATCCGTATAGCCAGTTACGTCGACGGTGTAAAACTTCAGACCCGACACGGCCTGCTGCAGACCGTCGAGCTGCGACTTCGCGTCGGAGTTCAGCGTACTCTTGTTGAACGCAAAGAGCACGGTCGCCGTTTTCACCGGCTGAGGGTTGTCCAGACTCGCCACCGTCTGCTGCACTTGGGTCGCCTGGTCCACGCCCTGCTGCGCCAGCGTATTGGCGTTTTGCGCGTCCTGGTCGGCCTTGGCCGCCTGTTGAGCGGCGTTCTCGCCGGTGGTCTGCGCCTTGGCGATTCCGCTCTCGGCTCTCGCGTCCACCGACTTGATCTCCTCGGCATTCTCCGAGGTCTTCTGGTTCATGGTGTTGTTTTCGTTGGTCAACTTCGTGTTCAATTCATCCACGTCCTGGCGTACCATTTTCTTGGTCGCACAGCCGATGGTCGACATGGCCACCAGTGCGCCCAGGACTACGATTCCGAACCGTCGCGCCGCGTACGAATCCATGGTTTCGCTCCTTCTAGCCTGCTTCTCCAGACAGCGACGGTGGGCAAGTTTCCTGCCAACGGCGGCACCCCGGTTATCTCCTCACGGGCCAAGCACAAAGCGGCCGGTACTTGCGATTTTGAATGCACGCTTCTCCCTACACGTGTAAGATTTTCCAAGTGCAGCGTCTTGTTCCGTTGCTGTAGCGCCGCTCTACGAGCGCCGGTTGTGCGAAAGGGATGCGCCGAAGGGCCGCCGATCAGAGAGCGCCGGGTTATCCCAAACTGCGCCGAAAGGCCGGCGCTCATAGAGCGCCGCTACAGCCGCTACAGCACGGACGTTGTCCCCAGAGGCACTCCGGGGTATGTTGACGACGCTCTGATAACGAGGTGCCGGATCAGGTCATTCGATTCCACAATGTTTGAGCAATTGACTCTCCTCATGCTGCTCGTGTTCTCTCTGGCCGGGTGCGGCGGGCAGCAGTACACCCGGTCTTTCAAATACAGGTTGCACAACCCACAGAAAGATGATGAGTACTCGACCCTGCATACGATGCCCGATGGCGCCTTGTTAACGGTCACCAAACGGTTCGATCAACCCAAGCAAATCTGGAATCTGCGGCGCATTCAGGCTTGGGACACCCCGCAACCGCGTGAGGACAAGCTCGACATTGACGTGGGTCCGAACGATGAAATCTTCGGTTCGCCGCTTGAGACCGACCGGTCTGATCGGAATGATGAGCTTTTTATGGACCCTGCAGGGAATTATCTCGTGATCCGCTCGCAGCAGGACGATGCGGCCGCAGCGGGCTGGAACCTGCCCCGTTACGACTCGCCAGCGCCGCGGACCGTCCTCAACATTATCGATCTTCACGGCTTCAAGCTTCTCCGTCGCACCGCCATCACCGATCCACTGCTCGGAGCAGGCGACATGGGTTTCAGCCCCACGGGAACCTTCATGGTGAGCGGCCTTCAGCAAAGGAGCAACGCTACGGCCGGGGGCATCGTGACCCATACCCTCCGTCATGCAGTGGAAACCTTAACCGTTCCCGGCCTGCAAGCTGAAACGGTGTGTAGCTACACCCTCGTCGAGAGGTCCTTTCCCGCCGAGACCCCTTCGACGCCGGAAGACGGCAGACGGATCGACAAGAGAAATCGGGACGAGAATGTGCGGGAGGTGGATGAGAAGCAGGCTGCCGAACAAAC
>JASHQD010000725.1 GCA_030037755.1 Terriglobia bacterium | reverse complement strand
GTGCGGTTGCTCGCGGTTTCGAAGACCGTTTCTCCGGAGCGGATCCGCGAGGCGTATCACGCGGGCCTGCGGGAGTTCGGCGAAAACCGCGTGCAGGAAGCTGAGGCCAAGCGGCCGGCGCTTGTGGACCTTGACATCACCTGGCACATGATCGGCCACCTGCAGACGAACAAGGCGCGAGTTGCCCGCGAGTTGTTCCAGTGGATCCATTCGGTCGATTCGTTGCGTCTCGCCGAAAGGGTCGATCGCGCTCTGGGCACGGCCCGTGAGCAAGGTCCGGCGCCCGGCCTCGGCGAGCCTTTGCCGGTGCTGATCGAAGTCAATCTGGGCGGCGAATCGACAAAGTCCGGTGTGCGCGAAAATGCGGTGCTCGATCTCGCCCGCGCGATAAGCGCGCTTTCCACGCTCTCGTTGCGCGGCTTGATGACTGTGCCGCCCATCACTGACAGTCCGGAAGGCGCGCGGCCATACTTCTCGCGTCTGCGGGGGCTCGCTAAAGTTGTAGACTCGGCGCACTTGCCCAATGTACGCATGGACGAGCTTTCCATGGGCATGAGCCACGATTTCGAAGTGGCGATCGAAGAAGGCGCGACGATGGTGCGCGTCGGCAGCGCCATCTTCGGCGAGAGGGCCCGCATGTAGCGGCGTCGTCGGGGATTGCCGATTGTCGATTGCCGATTGACGAGTGCGGAGTTCGGTGCTCGCGGGCGAATCGAGTCTTAGCGCGGCGGAGTCCGGCGTGGGAACTCCGAACTGAACAACTCCGAACTCGTCGACGTCGCCGCTTGCGAAATATTTTCATCAGGAGGTGCAGGTTGAGGGTGCTGCCGCCATTTCGAGCTGAAGGTCTGCGCGTAACGTTCAAGGCGAAGATCAAGCCGCGGGCGCCGCGCGACCGCATGTACTTCGATAGCAACCAGCGCGTCCACATCGATCTGCGCGCCGCGCCTCAGAATTACGAAGCCAACGACGATCTCATCCGTTTCTTGTCGCGCGGGCTGCGCATCCCGCAGGACAACATTGATATCGCCTGGGGCCTGAAGATTCGCGAGAAACTCATCCGCATCACGGGTTATCCTCCCGGATACGTTACGGACCGCCTGATGGCGCTGACGCTCAAGAAGTGAATGGACCCGATCCGCCTTCAGGCCGCAGCCGCCCGGGCTTCCACCGGTTCCGGCGCCTGCCCGGGCTTGAAGATCCGGTCGTAGATCAGCATCAGAACGGCGCCCGCAAGGCCCACCGCGGTTATGATCCACCACATCCGCTGCGGCTGATGCAGCACGTCGCCGAATTCGTGCAACAGGTATCCGCCCAGCGGACCGGCGACAAGATACCCGATCGCGATGGGCAGGAATGCGTAGCCCATGTAGAGTCCTTGACGCCCAGGAGGCGCAAGGCGCGAGATGTATTCGTAATAGCGCGCCGACTGCGTCATCTCGCCCAGCGCCAGCACCACCAGCGACACGATCAGCGCGGGCACGCTGGGGAAAATCGCCAGAAACAGCCAGGACAGGCTCGAGATCACCAGACCCAGCGTCATGGCGGGGAACGGCCGGATTTTGCGCGTCAGGTAAGTGACAAGAATCTGAAATAGGATCACAGCGCCGGCGTCGACCGAGAGCAGCAGGTCGGCGGGCGCGTTCGGATTCACATAGCCGCGCAGGAACAACGGCGCCGAGATGAATTCCTGCCAGAACACCACGTAGAAGCTGGAGAAGATCAGCAGGAAGAGCACGAACCGGACGTTGCCCAGCACCACAAACATATTGACGATGGCGGCGCCGACGCTGGGGACAGGCTCTTCGCCGGGCTGCACGGGCTCGCGAAAGAACAGCAGCGTCACCAGGAACATCAGGAACACGCTGAGGCTCGCCACCCGGAAGACGTTGGCTGCTCCGAGGCCCAGCCGCTCGCGGACAAGCCATGCGATGACGGGTCCGAGCGTGCCTCCGATGTTCACGATCGTGTAGTAGATCGAGTAACCGATGGAGCGCACGTTCTCGGCCGAGGCGCGCGCGGTGGTCCCCGCCACGCACGGCTTCACGACTGCGGGGCCAAGCGCCGGTATCATCAGGACGGCGAGGACTAACCATTTGTCGCCGAGGGCGTGACGCGCGGACTGCATCCAGGGCGCGGCAAGCGATCCCAGCAGGAAGTAGCCCAGCGTCATAACCAGATAGGCGAACATCAGCGCTCGCCGAAAGCCGAATCGATCGGCCAGCGATCCGCCAAGGATCGGCAGGAACCACACCACGAATCCGAAGATGCCGATCATCCAGCCGGTGAGTTCTTTCGAGAAGTGGAGTTGCTCGCTGAGGTAGATGGCGAGAACCGCGCTGGCACCATAGTAAGCCAGGCGCTCGAAGAGTTCCGTGAAATTGGCCACCCAGAACGGGCGCTCGAACCCGGCTCGAATTTCCTGCAATCGCTGGCTGAAGCCCACCCAACCCTCCTGTCGCGTGCGATGCGAAGTTCAGAGCGTTGGATTGTAGCGTAACTCGGGGTCTGTGTGCTGGCGACCGATGTGGCTGTCGTTTACGCGATGGTCGGCTTGGTTTCGGCAAAGCGAAGCCACAAGTGGCGTTTTTCGGCCTCAAAGTTGGCTTCGTTGACCCTGAATTTGGGTCCGTTTTGAGCACCCGCAAACCGGTGATTTTGGGTAGGAAGCTCTTCTGAATCAATCGCTTGAGCCGGTTGGGTTCGTTTCCTAAGAAACTTGGCCTGTAAACGCTCAGAATTGCGTGTAACCCCTGTCCAATGAGCGAGCTACGGGTTTGGGTTCGGTGCATCATTTATTTGATACGAGGGAACCCCTTTTTCGTCACCTGCGAACGTTTTGAGACGAGCCTCGATGCGCTCCCGGAGTGCGCCCGCGCTCGTTTGGACGTCAACTCCAAATCGGCGGCACCAGCGGTCCGCCTTCGGATCGCACTCACGGAGTTCCGAAACGAACTCACGCATTGACTCTTCAATCCGGAGGTTCGGCCAGTCATCGACGAGTCCTTTGCGCGCCGCCTGCATTTTGCTGTGCCATTGCAACGCTGCGTTCTGAAAGCTGAAAGTCCAGCTTCGGCTGCTCCCGCCAGAATTCGCGCGGCACGAACCAGAACAGCGCCTTGAGATCGCGCCAGAGCCGGAGAAACTCCCGGCGTCCTGCGGCTGCATTCCGAGGGTCAGGATCTCGGAAGCTTTGGTCCCCAGGCGATTCAGCGCCGAGCGGCGCCTGCCTTCGCGCGTGCACGGTCCGGTGGAAAGCGTTGGCGCGCTGGGCGCGCAATTTCGCTGGGGACAGGGACTTAGCGTCCGACAACGGCGAGGCTGGCACGAGCGTAGACAAGGAAGAACCTCACCGCAAGATCCGGGGAAATCCTGCGACTATGGGCGTGATTATGCCTCCACTTAGGGAATTGTCAATACGGTAAACAGACTAGGCGAGATAGTCTACATACCTACGATTAACACGAGTCAACAGTCAACAGTCGACAGTCCACAGTCCAGTCCACAGTTGACAGAAGCTCCCAGCTGCCGACTGCCGATTGCCAACTGCTGACTGCCACTGCTGACTGCCGACTGCTGACGGTCGATTGCTGACTGTCAACTGTCGACTGTCGACTGTCAACTGCCTGTCAGCAGATCCGCGGCAAGGGGTCGCCCACAAGCATATCGATGACGTGGCTGCCGCCGTATCGTGTCGTGATCAGAACAGTGGCTGCGGGCTGCTCTCGAATCTCGCCGAGCATTCGCGCTTCCTGGCCTCCGGGCGCTTGCCGCAAGGCGTCGAGTCCGGCATCCGCGTATTCCGGCGCGACCACGGCCAGGAACTGTCCTTCGTTCGCGATGTGAAGCGGGTCGAGCCCCAGCAATTCGCAGGCGCCGCGGACGGTGTCGCGCACGGGAATGCTCTCCTCGTTCAGGTGCACAGCCAGGCCGCAGTCGCGCGCCAGCTCGTTCAGGGAAGTGGCCACGCCGCCACGAGTCGGATCGCGCATCCAGCGGATTCCAGGACCGGCCGCGCGGGCCAGCGCCTCGACCAGCGGCAGCACGGAGCGCGTATCGGAGCAGAGTTCGGCCTCGAGATCCAACTCCCCGCGGGCCAGAAGAATGGTGATCCCATGATCGCCGATCGGTCCCGAAATCATGACTCTGTCGCCGGGCCGCACGGACGAAGGGGCAATCGTGATGCCTCCGATCGGCCGGCCGATGCCGCAGGTGGTGACGTACATCTGGTCGGCCTTGCCGTGCTCTACCACCTTGGTGTCGCCGCCCACGATCGCGACGCCGGCGCGCCCGGCGGCCTGGGCCATGGCCCGCAGTTCAGCTTCCAGCACCGGCGTGGGAAGCCCGGCTTCGAGTACGAAGCTCACGACAAGCGCCTCGGCGCGCGCGCCTGCCACGGCGAGATCGTTGACGGTGCCGTTCACGGCCAGTTCGCCGATCGATCCGCCGTGAAATCGCAAAGGCTTCACCACAAAGCTGTCGGTGGTGATCGCGACGGCCGTCGACCCGTCAAGGTTTACGAGCGCAGCGTCGCCGAGATATGACGGGCGCGCGCCGAAGAGAACGGGAGCGATGAGCCCTTCCACGAGCCGCCGGCTGGCCTTTCCTCCGGCGCCGTGAGCCATGTCGATCTGGGGGTCGCGGAAGCGCGTTTCGGGGTGGGAGGAGTTCATAATTGCCGATTTTCGATTGTCGATTAGCAAGTTCGGAGTTCTTCAGTTCGAAGTTGCTCAGTTCGGAGTTCGGAGTTTTCAGTTCTCCAGTGCAGAGTCTCGATTTCGGACGGCGCGCCCGGCAATCCACTGTAGACTCCCGTGCCGGTGCGCCGAACACCCAGCCTGGCAACTTCGAACCTCGAACTGAACAACTCCGACCTTACTAATCGGCAATCGTCAATCGGAAATCGGCAATTGTAAATCGCCAAGCTTCCGATGTTCGTAGTTGTGATACGCCGCGCACGATCCTTCCGAGGACACCATAAGCGCGCCGATGGGATGCTCGGGCGTGCACTCCGCGCCGAAGAGCTTGCACTGCGCGGGTTTCAGGACGCCCTTCAAGACTTCGCCGCATTGCGCAGCCTTGGGATCGGTCACGCGCACGCCCGGAACGCTGAACCGGGCTTCGGCGTCCCACTCGGCGTACGGGTAGCGCAGGCGCAAAGCCGATTGCGAGATGAAGCCCATGCCGCGCCACTCAAAGAAGGGCCGTAGCTCGAAGACCTCCGCTATCGCCCGGAGCGCGGCCCGATTCCCGTCCCAGGGCACCACGCGCTTGTACTGGTTTTCAACCCGCGCTTCGCCGGCCTGGAGTTGTCGAAGCAGCATCACGATCGACTGCAGCAGATCGAGAGGCTCAAAGCCGGAAACCACGATCGGCCTGCCCTGGTCTCGCGCGATCCACTCGTAGGGCCGGCAGCCAATCACGGTGGAGACGTGTCCGGGTCCGATAAACGCGTCGATGCGCATATCCGGAGAGTCAAGGATGGCACGGATGGCGGGAATGATCGTGACGTGATTACAGAAGACCGAGAAATTCGGCACGCCGAGGCTTTTGGCGCGCATCAGGGTGAGCGCCGTGGAGGGCGCCGTGGTCTCAAAGCCGATGGCGAAGAACATCACCTGGCGGTCCGGATTCTGCTCGGCCAGCTTCAGCGCGTCAGCGGGCGAATAGACGATGCGCACGTCCATGCCGCGCGCCTTGTAGTCGAACGGGCTGCCCTGGGTGCCGGGCACGCGCATCATGTCGCCGAAAGCGGCGAAGATGACTTCGGTTTTTTCGGCCATCGCCAGGCCGTCGTCGATGCGGCCCATGGGCAGCACACAGACCGGGCAGCCCGGACCGTGAATAAGCTCGATGTTCTCGGGCAGCAGGTCTTTGAGCCCGAAGCGATAAATCGCGTGCGTGTGCCCGCCGCACACTTCCATGATGCGATAGTGCCGCGCGGGATCGGCCAGGCGGCGGATTTCCTCCGCCGTCCGGCTGATTACCTCGGGGTCGCGAAATTCGTCGACATAACGCATAGCAAAGCAGACGTCAGAAGTCAGACCCTTCGCGCCTTACGGCGTGAATTTGAATACCGTCCCGCAGTTCTTTCCATCGCCGCCCTCGGCGGTAGTCCCATAAAGATTCCCTTCGCTGTCGAGGATCAGCCCGCCCTGCGGATTGTACCCGCCGTCCGTGTCGGAGAAGCTGTACGACACGGATTCCACTCCGGCAGCCGAGATCTCGTAAATCGTGCCGCAGCCCCATTTGCACGGACCCGTTCCGCCCTTTGCCGTCGTCCCGTAGAGGTTGCCGGAGGAGTCCTCGGCCAGGGTGCCCACCGGTCCTCCGCCGTCGGGCGCGCCTTCGAACTGATGAAGCAGTGTCGATTTCCCTTGTCCGGCAACTCTCCATACAGCGCCCTGGAAGCCCACGCCTTCATAGGAGGTACCGTAGAGACGACCTCCGGCCGAGCGGAACAAACCCCACTCCGGGTACAGTCCTAGCGAACCATCGATATTCAGCAGCACCGTTTCCTGTCCCGACGCGTTCAGCTCAAAAACCGTACCGCCATCCTCGGTCCCGCCATACTCCGACGTTCCGTAAAGATTCCCTTCCGGATCCACGACAACGCCGGATACCGCCGAGAAAGGCCCGGGACTACCCCTGAAGTTGTAAAGGGTCTCGGTTTCCGTGGGCGTAACTTTGAACACGGTACCGTCATCGTACGCTCCGCCCCGCCACGTCGTTCCGTACAGATTGCCTTCCTGGTCGATGCTGAGTCCGAAGGGAAAAAAACCGTCCGTGGTGAAAACGTGGAGGATGGTCTCGGTACCGTCGGGCGCCAGTTTGAAGACCGTCCCGTTGTTGTAATTCTGGTTGCCGCCCTCGCCCGTCACTCCATACAGGTTGCCGGCTGCATCAAAAACCAGAGTGACGCCAGAGGGGTTCGCACCATCGGTGCCCCCGAGGGCAAAGCTGTGCAGGATCGTTTCCTCTCCCTGCGGCGAGACCTTGAAAACCGTTCCCGCGTTATCGGTACCGCCCCCCCACGTGGTGCCGTACAAATTGCCTGCCGCATCGAGCGTCAAACTGCCGGTAGGCTCGTCACCATCGGGTTCGCACTGGAACGCATGGAGATAGGTAACGTGCTGCGCGCGCGCCCCCGCGGTCACCAGCGTGAGTGCCGCCGCAAGCAACAACAGCCTTGGCATCGCGAGTCCCAAACTCAGAGATTGCTCAATCCTTTGCATTCGGCCCTCCCTTCGGACTCCCATCCGATTCCCGGCCGGCCCGATTTCCCGATCAGCCCGATTCTAGACCCGGATTCCCGCTCGTTCAGTCGGGTGCGGGAGCGGGCAGGATGCCCGCGCTCCCATGCATTTTCTCGGGAGCTTTCCGAATCTGCACGAATTGCCAGCCGAATCGGCCCTTGATGCAAAGATTCCCGTGCGTGACGCCGTTTTCGATTGGGGAACCGGCCTTAACGATCGTCCCCTCCTGCACGTGCAGCGTCAGTGTGCATCCTACACCACAATAGGGGCAAATGGTGTCCGTGGCTGTCTGGCGACGCTCGTCCCAGGTTCCGGCCCGGCGCATCTCAAATTCGCTAACAAACATCAGAGCGCCGGTGGGGCACACGCCGATGCAGTTTCCGCAGTAGACGCAGGCGGATTCCGGAAGCGGCACGGCATACTCGGTGGAAATACGCGCGTCAAAGCCGCGGCCCGCCACTGCGATGGCGAAGGTGTTCTGCGCATCGATTCCGCAGGCTTCCACACACTTGTAGCAGAGGATGCATTTGGCGTAGTCGCGAACGTAAAGCTCGTTATCGGATTTAACAGGCTGCGCGACTGTAGCGGCCAATGATCCGCCATCGGACTCATGAAAACCGGCGCGGGCCGCATCGCGCTTTGTGGACGGCGCTTCCCGGGGCCCGAAGCGATCCGGCTTCGCCTCATTTTGTGCAAGATAGCCTTGAATCTGTGGCGAGGTGGAGACATCAACCGATGAGGCGAGAAACTCCAGGATCAGCCGGCGGCTGAGGCGGACGCGCTCGGAGTCCGTCTTCACCACCATGCCTTCCTCCGCCTTGCGCGAGCAGGCCGGTACCAGCGCCCGCGAACCCTCCAGTTCCACCACACAAATCCGGCAGACGTTCACGGGCGTGAGACTCTCGAGGAAGCACAGCGTGGGGATCTCGAATCCCGCCTCGCGCGCCGCTTGGAGCAGCGTGCTGCCTTCCGGGACCGAAATCGGTCGCCCGTTCATCGTCAGATGTACCCGATGCCGCGGCGAAGGCGCGGGCGGCTCCGGAACGGGTCCGCGCGGAGTCGGGATCATGGGCTGAGAGGGTTGAAGCGGAAGCGGCGGCCTGACTGTGGTTGCGCGTTCACTCATGGCCCGCTCCTTCTTTGGGCGGCGGTGAGGACACCGCCGCTACAGGGAGCGACGGTGGAGAAATCTGGAAGAGCGGCCAGCGGCGGATGGCCGATTCGACCGCGCTCGACGCCGTCTGCCCCAGGCCGCAAATCGAAGCGTCGCGCATGACTTGACCGATTTCCTTCAGGAGGCCGAGTTCGGCGGCCACCGAGCCGAGCGGCCTGCCATGGGTCAGGCGCTGGAGTAGCTCTTCCTGGCGCGCGGTCCCGACACGGCACGGCACACACTGGCCGCAGGACTCGTCGCGGAAGAAGGCGGCGATGCGCAGCAAGATCTTGCGCAGGTCCATGGTGTCGTCGAAGAGCATCACGACGGCCGATCCCAGAGATGCGCCGACAGCCCGCGTGCCCTCGAACGTCAGCGGCGTGTCGAGTTCGTCAGGTGAGATGAACGCTCCGGCCGCGCCGCCCAGCAGCACGGCCTGCAGGCGTCCGCTGCCCGCGACGCCACCCGCCAGTTCGATGAGTTCGCGAACTGTGGCACCGAAGGGCACTTCGTAAACGCCGGGCCGGGCGACGTGGCCGGAGAGGCAGAAGAGCTTGGGTCCGGCAGAGCCGCGGGTACCGATCGACGCAAAGCGCTCGCCGCCTTCGCGTACAATCAGCAGCACGTTGATGAGCGTTTCGACGTTGTTAACGACGGTCGGTTTTCCGAAGAGGCCAACCTGGGTCGGAAACGGCGGCTTATTGCGCGGCTCGCCGCGGAATCCTTCGATCGAGTTGAAGAGTGCGGTCTCTTCGCCGCAGATGTAAGCGCCGGCGCCGCGACGAATCTCGATATCAAAGCTCAGGCCTCGGCCCAGGATGTCTGCGCCCAGAAAACCGCGCGCTCGCGCGGAGGCAATCGCTTGTGCCAGCCGCTCGCTTGCCAGCGGGTACTCGCCGCGCAGGTAGATATAGCCCTTTTCCGCGCCGATGGTGTAGCCC
>JASHQD010000724.1 GCA_030037755.1 Terriglobia bacterium | reverse complement strand
CGCCGTCGGCGACGCACAGCAGTGTCGACGTACTGATTGCGGAAATCGAACCTCGGGCAAAGGACTCAGGCCTGACGGTCGCTGTCGTATGGGGTGCCGTGATGGCCGATCCCATTTTTGCGATGACGGTGCTGACGGGCCACGCGGTGCCGGCGCCGGTGACAGTTGTGAGGTCATTGCCCGGACTCAACACCGCGGACGCGCTTCCCGCGGCGATTGTCTTGCCCGGGTCCATGTCGATCAGGAATCGGCCTGCTCCTTGCGTTCCCGCGCCTTGCGCTGGGCTGATGGTCAGCGATGTAGCCCCGGCCGCGGCGCCGCTCGTGACGCGTCCGGCGTACTCGACGCCGCCGTGAAACACTTCCCAGTCTGCCGCCTCGCAGCCCTCGTCGCCGCCCGCCGTGTATCCGCCCCAGCAATAATTGGTGCCCTGAAAGAGCAGCGAATCGCCGAGGCTGTAGTTCTTGTTCGTGTAGCTTACGCCGATATGCTGCCCGGGCGTGAAGCTGTTCATACGGTGATCAAGAGCGAGCCAGTTGGTCTTGTCGAGATACCCGTTCTGGAGCCAATTTGAGCCTCCATCGAACGAATTGTGGACCGTGTTAAGCAGAACTTCGTTTGTGCCGCGCGCAACCGGTGCCCGGTAATAATTCACCGACCAGTCTTTCCACGCGCGATAGTTGCTCTGCGGACGCGAGCCTTGCGGATCGACGGCTGTGTCGTACTCGCCGTAACGGAAATCGCGAATGCTGATGTTGCTGCTCGTGGCGGAGCCGTTCTGCTGGGCGGCGATGTTCGAACCGGGGACGGCTTCGAGAGGAGGGTAATCGGCCGGAATCCAAATGATGCAGGGCTTGCTGGTTCCGCAGTTGCGGATCTCCAGGGCGATGGCTCCGCTCGTGCCGGATCGCGGCACGTGGATTCCGAATGGGTTCTCGACCGATGCAGCGCTGGCCTGCGCCGTAGCGGAGGCGGAGCTGCTTTCGTCCTGGGCAGCGACGCATCCCACAGGTGCGATCACACACAGTGCCACGAGCGTTGCAGTACACCTGTTCATAGTGTGCTGACCCGCGGTTAAGCTGGCGTGACAGTAACCGGCTGGCGCAGCGCGTAGCGGGATTCCGTGACTTCCTGCACCAGCTTCAGGAATGTCAGCGCCTGGCGCCGGCGGGAATACTGCTCGACGATTGCTTTGCGCCCGCTGGCGCCGAGTTCCGCCGCAAGTCCCGGCTCCCCGGCAAGGGTGAGGATGTTCGAAGTCAATTCGCCTGCGTCTTCGGGAGTGAATGCCAGGCCGCCGTTGGCTTTCAGGAGCAACTCGCGCGCTTCACCTTCCACTCCCAGAACCACGGGCTTCCCGGCTGCCATGGCCTCGAACATTTTTGAAGGGATCGCCGTCTTGAACGTCTCGGAGCGTCGCAACGGCACCACGCAAGCATCGGCGGCGGAGAGATAAGCAGCCACTTTCGAACGCGGCTGCTTGCCGAGAAGCATGAGATTAGGCAGGCGGAGCTCCTGGCTGCGGGCGATCAGCTTCTCCCGGTCGGCGCCTTCACCCATAAGCACAAAAACGATGTCGCGCCGGTTGCGCAGCCTGTCTGCCGCGAGCAGGATGGTCTCGAGTCCGTGGGCCATGCCCAGCGTGCCGCAGTACAACGCCACAAATCGCTGGCTGAGTCCCAGTTCCTGCCGCAGCTTCGCGCGCGCTTGCTGCGCCCCGGCTGAAGCAGGATCGGGGAAGAAGTCGTCCGCCACCCCGTTGATGATGGTTGCGATTTTCTCTTCGGGCACGCCGTAACTGACCAGCGCGCGCTTCTTCCACTCGCCGTCGACCGTAATGCGATCGGCCTTTCGATACAGAAATCGCGCCAGTTTTTCGAGCGCCCTGTAAGCCGCACCTTGTTCGTCAGACGCTGCCCCGACGGCAATCATCGATTCCGGCCAGAGATCGCGAACGTCGAAGATGAACGGCGCCCGCCGCGCGGCCGCGATGATGTAGGCCGCGAGTCCCACCAGAAGCTGCGGGGAAGAGCCGATAACCACGGAGTCCTTGGAGGCGATGAACGGACCTGCGACCGCCGACGAGAGCGCGAAAGAGGCGTAGTTCGCCGCGCGCCCATACCATCCGCGATTTGCCGCAGGGTAAAGCCAGGTGCGAATCACGCGAGCGCCATCGTGCCGGTCGTGCGCCAATCCCCTGCGCCATTGGCGTCGAAACTCCGGATGCAGGACTCCTTCGGGATGATTGGGAAAACCGGTCAGAATCGTGACATTGCTGCCGGCGCGGACCCATTCACGAGCCAGGTCGGCCGTTCGAACCGCCGGCGCGCAGACTTCCGGCACAAAATACTGCGACACAAACAGAATATTCGCGCCCATCGGCGTCCCCTTTTTCGGATTTGCCGGACTTCTCTATCGCTTGGAAATGAGTGCGTTGTTGACCCGGACAGCGTCCGACTCCGGAACCGCGTGAATCTTCGGCATCGCCGTATCCCGCGGCGCAAGAGCATAGGCAAGCACCACCGGCAATCTGCCCGCCCACTTCCAACAGAGCGACACGCGAGGCTGGCGCACACCGAACTCGGGCGCGTACCACGTCTTCAGCACCTCGAGGTCGCCCGGGCCGAGCGATGCCAACTCGTAGCGATGGGGACCGGATAGAAGAGTCACGGCATCACGATCATCATTCGATTGCGCGGGGCAGGTCTCGACTGAAGGATGAAGATGCACGAAGGATTCGGCCCGGTGAGTCCCGCTGCCATCCAGCCAATCGATCACCACCCAGGCGCCTTCCGGAGTCCTGACGATCGCGCGCGTGTGGGTTACGCCCAAATGCCGGTACCCGAAGTGTTGCCCTCTGACGAAACGAAAGCCGCCGGCTTCCCCGGCCGTGATCTTGCCGACGCGCGGACGGCGCCCGACGCGGAAGCTGGCCCAGATCTCCGCCTGATCCTCACCGTCGATGCGGATCGTGTTGTGCGCCGCGGTCGAGCGCTCGTACCGGCGCTCAGGTCCGCGATCGTAGGTGCTGACGCCGGTATCTACGACTATCCGTTGGCGGTCGAGCGACAGTTCGTAACTGAGGACGTCGGCATGGGCGTGGCCGGGATTAAAGTCCGGACCAACGGGTCCACAGTCGAAGATCAGCGTGCTTTCCGTGCGCCGATCGCGCATGACCGCGTAGCCGGTTTCGGGAAGAACCACGGACCCGGTGGGCGGCACGAAAGTCACGGCGCCAGGCTGCACTGCGATTCGAATTAATTCTTGGGCGGAACGCGCGCCGGACCGGGTGGAATCGTTGAACAGCGGTATCTCTCCATCCGGGTGCAGCACCGTATTCAAGAATCTCGACATCGTGCTGATCTTCCGGGCAAGCGGGTCCCGGCAGACCAACCGGCGTCCCGCGGCCGTCGTGGCTTGCCTGATGTCGATCAGGTCCTCGAGGACCTGCGAGTGATACATGGGCGACCGCTCGAAGTGACCGCCGTCGGGCAGGATCTGCTGTTCAAGCTCGCGGCCAAGATAGCGCTCACCGGTTCTCCACCAACGCTCGCTTGCGGCGCATTCGATGAACGCGCCGGCAAACATCAGGGCCTTGAGATTCTTCAGAAAGTGGTTGGCCAGCAGATCCGATTCGAGCCGTTCCTCGAGCGTGGCCGCCTGAGCCGCGAGACTGCGCAGCATCCTCTCAACACCGGCTTCTTCGCCGATCGCCCGCAATCCGGCGGCGTTGCGAACGAGGAACTTCAGCCAGTTGACGATTCGCAGCGAAAGGGGATAAGGCATCCAGCCCGTTTCGGAGCCCTGAGGGTTGCGCCCGATCCAATCGAGACAGATGCTCAGCGCCGATCGAAGCAGCGGCTCGTCGGGGCGCGCAGTGAGATCGACATTGAGAAAGTCGCAGTAGTTCAGGTTATAGAGCCACAGCAGGCTGTATTCGCCCGAATTCCACGGGATCGCGCCCGGGCTGAAGCTGGTCTGTTCGAGGAAAGTGAACGCCCGGGTTTCGATCATGCTGCATGCCTTGTCGCGTTGCCATTCCGCAAACTCAACCGGACGCGCGAGCGAACGCAACTCGCTCCGGCCGGCAACGGTCCTCACCGCGCGCGAAGCAGGCCACACGCGTCTGCGCACGAGTTGAAACACCTGGTCGGTTCGGAACTCCCGCACGGTTCGCCACCAGACACCCAGCGATACGGACTTGTCCTCTGGCACGGCCGGGGAGGCAGCCGCCCGCAAGGAGCGACCGGCACTGTCAGTCGCTACGGATTTGGCTTCGGTGGTCATTTCTGTGTACACCCGCGCTGTAGCGGCGGTGTCCTCACCGCCGCACCCGTCGAGGTCCAGTAATTCCCGGCGGTGCGGACACCGCCGCTACAGCGCGGGCGCGTCGGGAGGGAGCGTCTTCAATTTCTGACTGTCGGCTTTGAACTGTTGACTGTCGACCGTTGACCTAGAGTCGCACAGGCGGCGCAGAAAGCGAACCACGTGGCATTGGCGGGGATATGCAGGTTAAAGTCAGCGAAGCTGTGGATAAGAAGTCCGCAACATCCGAGGGCGGCGCCGAACTGAATCCAGCCGGCCTGCGTGCTCAGCCTTTGCTTCAGGTTACGGAATGCCGCCAGAACGAACAGCGTAATCGAAGCGAAAATGAGAATTCCGCCCGCTATCCCGGTCTCGGCAAGAGCCTCGGCGTAGTCGTTCTGCGCGTGAAACCAGTGGAGATCGTCCGCAAAGCTCTTGTACCGGGGATACTCCGTATTGAAGCTCCCGAGTCCCTGTCCCAGCCACGGGTGGACGCGGAGCATGTGCAGGCAATCCAGGGTGGCTTGCTCGCGTGTGGCAAATTCGATTTTGAAATCGTTCGCGCGGTTCGGCTGGAAGACTTCCGCAAGCCGTTCGGAAGTCCCGCCGGGATCGGCCCAGAAGAACAGAATCACGGCAAGGACAATAGCTACCAGGACGGCGGCCGCCTGCCGGCTCCTTCCCGGCGACCGGGATTTGCGCACCAGCACGAGCAGGAGGATCGCGCCCTCGAACGCCAGCGCAATCATCCCCGCGCGCGACCCGCACAAAAGGGTTGACGCGATACCGACCAGCAATGCGATGGCGGCAAGCGGCCGGCGCGCGCCTTGCCGGCGTTCGGCCAGAAGATAGGCGGCCACCAGCGGAATGATCATCTCCATGAGGCCCGCATAGTGATCCCGATTGACGTAGGGCCCGAAGCCGGTCGCGGCCTTGACGGACCAGTAGAGCATCCCGTTGCTCGAGAAGAACTGCAGAATTCCGAATAGGGACAGCAGTAATAGATAGGCCGAGAAGGCCAGCCCCAGGTGCAGCCACGTGGCATCGGGGCGGCCGTAGAGGACTTGAGTGGTGAGGAAGAACACGAGCGCCCACGTCAGGAGCGCTATCAGCGCATCGCGCGTAGGGACGGGATCGGCTGTTGTGTGCCCAAGGTACTGCGTCAAAACCAGCAGCAGAGATGCCAGGACGATCCAATGCAGTGGCCGCAGGTTCAGGGTAAGCCGGCGCGTTCGGATACATCCGAACCACCAGCAGAGAGTGGCGAGGATCGCTCCGAATGTCAGGGCGGCCTGCGACATCGGTAGTACGCTGCCAAACGGAATCGGACTCGCAAACAGCGCGACAATCACCAGTCCCAATGAAGCCGCAAACAAGCGGGTCTTTGCACCCGTCTGGGCGCGTGAAACCGCCTTCGCGGTCCAGACTGCCGGGGGGTTTAGGGTCGCTGAGCTCATTTTTGCGCAATGTCCGCGGGAAGGTTTTCGGTCCGGCGCATCGAGACATCGTCGAGCCAGAAGGCGCCGGAAATATCGGGAGGATAGCTTCGGCTGCGACGGCGCGAGACCGAGACGCGCACGACACTGGTCGCGGCGCCGGTCACAAATTTCACCGAGATCTGGTGCCAGGGCGTGGTGCCGATCGTGGCTTCAGTGGTGACGTCGAGATCCCCATCGTGCGCGGGGTCCATTACCCGGAGACACAACCCGGAATCGGAAGTGATGTCCTCGCTGCGCGAATAGGCGCTGAGCACGTATTCGCGCCCGGGTTCCACGGGCACAAATTCATAGGCCGGTTCGTAGTCCTCATTGTGTTTCACCGGAAATTGCACGTGCAGGCAGCGGCTGCCCCCATGCGGATCGGCGGCGGCCGGATCGACGACCACGTAGGGAGGTTGCGAATAGTGCCAGTCAAAGCCCGCATCGAGCGACGGCTGTTCGAATCCTCCGTTGTAGACCAGGTTGCCGGCCGCTACCTCGCCTGGCGGTATCATGTTTCTGCGGCCAAGCTCCTGCCACACGGTTTCGGCATCGCCGTACCTCTGAAGCGAGATCAATCGCTCGAGATAAGCTTTGGCGTCGGGCAAGGAAAACGGTTCCGGTGCGGACACGATCCGTTGCCAGACCCGCGCAGCCACATCGGCGTGGCCATCTTCGCAAAGGAATGTGGCGTACATGACGTCCAGTTGCGGCCGCAGGTTTTCGGGTATGATCCGCTGCCACACGAGGTCCGGATCGCCGATTACGCGCACACCAACTTGGAAGATTGCCTGGGCATACTCGGGATCGAGGCTGAGAACCTTCCGGAATTCTCCGATGGCGCCCTCCACGTCGCCGGCGCGTACGTCGTAGTTCGCTGTCACCCAGTGAAGACGAGGCGTCATCGGGTTCAACGATAACGCGGTCGCGAGAGCCTGTGATGAGCAGGCACGGTCGCCGGTGAACTCGCACGCGCGCGCCAGGTCCGCCCAGTAGGATGATTTCGAGGGCGCGAGTTCCGTGGCCCGCCGCAGATCTTGGATTGCCGCAGCCGAGGCGCTGAGCCCGTCCATACCGTGCGAGGTGAATTCCAGCCAGCCGAGCCGGTGCCGGAGCTTCGGGTTCGCTGGATCGAGCGTGGCGGCCCGCTCAAGAACGCTCACCCGGGTCGACCTTCCCAGATTCGCAGCGAAATCGAATCTCAGAACGCTAACCAGGAGAGAACTTGCGGTCAATACCAGAGCCACCGACAGGCCTATTCTCCGGATCTTGCTTTCAAGAGAGATGGAGATCATCGAAGTTGAAGGGGCAGCCCTTGCGGCCGCCCTGCACACTTGAGCCGCTCTAGGGGAATTACACCGGGACCCGCGCCTCGGTCGGAGGATGTGACGTGAGCCCGGGAATATCAGGGTGGACGCTCCGCAGCTCTGCCGCGATGCGCTCCGCGGCGCGCCCATCCCAAAACTCAGGGCGCGGCGCTTCGCCATTCGCGCTGGCATAGGGCTGCCGCAAGGCCTCGCGGGCAGCCGCCAGGATCGCCGTCCGCGTGCTTTCCACCAGACGATTGGTTCCGTTCGTCACCGTCACCGGCCGTTCGGTGTTAGGCCTCAAGGTTAAGCAGGGGACGCCCAGGTAAGTGGTCTCTTCCTGCACTCCACCTGAGTCTGTAAGCACGAGGCACGCGTGGGTCTGCAGCGCCAGGAAGTCGAGATAGCTCACCGGATCCATCCATTGCAGGCCCGGCTGGTCGAGCTCCAACTCGCCGCATACGGCCGAAATCCTCTGCCGCGTGCGCGGATGAACCGGAAACACGACCGGCACCTCCCGGGCAAGCTCAGTGAGCGCCTGGATGAGTTCCACCAGCGTCGAAGGGCTATCGACATTGGACGGGCGGTGCAATGTGACGAGCACAAATCGATCCGCGTTCACCTGATTTTGAATCTGTTCCCATCGTTCTTCGGCTCGCGGCAGTAAACGCACCAGGGTATCGATCATCACGTTTCCAACAAAGCGTATCTTCCGCGGATTGACGCCCTCGCGCACCAGGTTGACCTCGGCATCGGATGATGGAATCAACAGCAGGTCGGAAATCTGGTCGGTCAGGACCCGGTTGATTTCTTCCGGCATTGTTCTGTCGAAAGAGCGCAGCCCCGCCTCCACGTGGGCGATTCTGAAACCCAGCTTGCTTGCCACCAGAGCGCAAGCCAGGGTGGAATTCACGTCTCCCGGCACCAGGACCCAATCCGGTTTGAAATCGGTCAGAACGGGTTCAAAGCGGATCATGATTTCCGCGGTCTGGCGGGCATGCGATCCCGAGCCCACTTCGAGGTTGACGTCAGGCTCGGGAAGGCCGAGTTC
>JASHQD010000055.1 GCA_030037755.1 Terriglobia bacterium | reverse complement strand
GAATGATTTCGAGTTCGGGGTTCGGAGTCGAGAGTTCGGAGTTCGTGGAGGCCGCAGTCGCGCCCGCTCCAGCTTGCACGTCTCGCACCAGCCCGAAGACTCCTTCCACAATGCCGTGCGCAGGGTCGTCGGGTGTGGAGAATACCTTGTTGATGCGGACTTCGCCGCCCTCGATGATTACGCAATCGGTGAACGTGCCTCCGGTATCCACTCCAACGCGGATTGGCGAGTGAGGGGTGGAAACGCGTCTGGGCATCAGCCGTTCGGGTTCTGGACGTGGACGTCGCGTGCGCCGCTCTCTACGCCCAGCGGAAAGGAAGCATGCGCGGTCAGGGTAACGTCCGCGCGTTGGCCCGCAGCCAGCTTGAAGAATCCGGCGGCGGCGATCATGGCGGCGTTGTCGGTCGCCAGCGCGAGCGACGGGAAGAAGCAGCCGAGCCCTTGCACCCGCGCGGCCTCAACGGCGCGCAGCCGGAGCAGGGAATTACAGG
This sequence comes from Terriglobia bacterium, assembly GCA_030037755.1. Taxonomy (GTDB): domain Bacteria; phylum Acidobacteriota; class Terriglobia; order UBA7540; family UBA7540; genus Gp13-AA77. The sequence goes on along the minus strand of JASHQD010000055.1, from coordinate 3,492 downwards.
CGACGCCTCCGGAGACGAAGACCGATGAGACGGCCTCGGACTCGGCGGCAACGAGCGAGCGCTCCACCAGGTCGTTGACCACGGTGCTCTGGAACGAAGCGATCAAATCGAGCGTCTCTTGCGAGCAATGCGTCCGCAGCTCATCTGCAGCCGGGCGCTTCCCCTCGCGGCGCAGATCGTGCTGCCATTGACGCCGATCCTCCGCCTCTCGCTCGAGGGCGGTACCGCGAACGCGGTAGAGAACCGCGGTCTTGAGGCCGCTGAAACTGAAATCAAGCGGATTACCTTTCATGCGGACGCGTCCGAAATCAACAGCGTCGGGATTCCCGTGCGTGGACAGCCGATCGATCACGGGTCCGCCGGGATAGCCCAGCGCCAGCAGTTTCGCGACCTTGTCGAACGCTTCGCCAGCCGCATCGTCGCGCGTCTGGCCGAGACGCGTGTAGCGAAACTGGGGCCGATGAGCAGTTCCATCGTCGCCTTGATCCGCCTCGACCCGATAGAGAACCGTGTGTCCTCCCGATACCACCAGCGTAACGTTGGGGAATTCTGCAATCTCAATCTCGGGATTCGCAGCGCGCGCGATCTTGTTTTCCAGCATCACGGCGTGGATGTGACCTTCGAGGTGATTCACGCCGACGACAGGCTTGGCGAGCGCTTCGGCCAGCGCCTTGGCGTAGACCACACCGACCAGCAGCGATCCGATCAGGCCCGGACCTTCGGTTACCGCGAGCGCATCGACGTCCGCGAGCGAAACGCCGGCGCGCGCGCAGGCCTCGTCGATTACAGGTCCGATGCGGCGCAGATGCTCGCGCGAGGCGAGTTCGGGGACGACGCCGCCGAATCGCTCGTGAGTGAGAATCTGCGAGGCCACAACGTTGGAAAGGATGCGCTCGCCGTCGGCGACCACCGCCGCTGCGGTCTCATCACAGCTCGATTCGATTCCCAGCACCAGCATAGAGTCGATACTAGCACGCCAGGGCGAGGACGCCACGCGTCGCTCCGTCAAGGCAGCGGTTTGGAAACTTGACCGGGCAAGCTGCGACTGAAGCGCGCGACTGAATCGGCAGTTCGCTCGCGATTGCTTCGCTCTCGGCGGCGACACTTTCTCGTCAGATTGTGCCTTTTCCATGGCCTTCTTGCCCTTCCATAAATAGAAACCCTGTGTTTTCAATCTCCTGCGGGCTCAAAACCTTAAACTGTGGCCCAAGAAGTGGCCGTCCGGATGCAGCGGGGCTCCGATCGTCCGGCCCGGAGGCCGGAGGGACCAAGAGGCGATCGCGAGGCAGAGCAAACACAGCGGCGCAATCAGCTCGCCCCAGCTGCCACACGCGGCGTGAGATGCAGCAGCGCCGGACAGCTCGAAGGTGATACCTGCATACGCCCATTCTTTAAGCCTCACAAATCCTGGAACCACCAGGGTGACCGCTCCCGGGATCTTGTAAATCCCGATGATCGCCAGGACGTACATGGGGTATCCCAGGCTGGTCACAACTTGGGTCACAAACGGACCGGTGATAACGCCAGTCCGCCCGTGTGTCAGGTCCATCACGCCGCCGGCAAATGTTTCGAGCGCGATGAGGCACGTCGTTGTCCAATACAACATCGTCTTAGCTTTCACGTCGACGGTCCTTTCGCCTCGAACTTGAGGAACTCTTCCGCGCGCCGTTGAGCCGGAGGGCGTGCCATTAACCAATCTCCAGGACGCGGTTGAAGAAGCCAACCAGGTATTTCCACGCGAGATAGTAGGCGAGCATTCCGACCACAACGCCACCCGGTATGATGGCCAAGGCAAAGCGTGAGATATGGAGGCCAGCCAGGTACGCGTTGCCGAGCGCGAGGGGGCCAGCGACAAGCGGCACCACCAGTGCGCCATGCACGCCAAGCGGAATATGCCAATGCTTACGCATCACGATGTACAATATGTTCCACGCTCCCCAGAGGCAGGGCACGATGGCCAGTGGAAACACCAGGAAGCGCTCGATCGGTATGAGCACGTTATAACCGAAGCGCAGCACGGCAAAGCAGGCCAACATGAGGACCATCAGTACGGTGGGCGCGGTCACGCCGGCCATGTAGGCACGAAGATAGATGTGGTTCTGCATAACAGGGCCTCGTTTCAAAGCAGGTAAAGCAAGACGGGGATGGTCGCCGGGAACAGGAAAAGGCACAGAAGGAGAGTGGCTGCCAGGGCCCAGTCTCCCCAGGGGATGTGGACCGAAGGGCGCTCCAGCCGCCGGCGCATCGCGGGCCAGAGATCGCGTTTGAGCTCGCGGTCGAGCGGACCAGGAGCGGCGCGCTGCAGCAACGCTCTCAATGCCTCGTCTCGATCATTCATGGACACACTCCTCGTTTCTCCAGACTCTTCCTCAACAGACGGACTGCGCGAAAGACCCGCGATTTGACACCGTTGGTGGAAATGCCTAGCGCGTCGGCGATCTCGGCGTAGGGCCTCTCCTCGATCAAGGCCAGCGTGGCGGTGACCCGCAGTTTCGCCGGCAATTCATCGAACGCGGCCACCACCTTTGCGCGGACGTCCGCTCCAATTGCGGGGTCGGGCGTTCCGGTGGCCGGGAAGCGCACACGAAGACTGTCGTCGAGCGACTTCTCCGGACGGCGTGTGCTCAGATGCTCCAGGGCCAGGTTGGTGGCGATCCTGCGGGCCCACGCGCCGAACGACCGGCGGGAGTCAAAGCGGGCACGAGCCCGATAAATACGCCAGAACGTCTCGATCGTAAGGTCCTCCGCGACGCCAGAATCGCGCACGATCCGGATGACCCAGCCGTAGACTTCTCCATGGTATTCCCGGAATAGGGCCTCGAAGGCCTGCATATCGCCCCGGGTGAACTGTTCGAGTTCCACTTCGACTGCCTCTGTCATGGCGTACTATCAACCTTACTGGCGCGCGCCCAAGAAGGTTTCATTTATTACTGCGAATCACTCGCGGTACGCCGTGGCGACGGATTGGCCTACTTTACGAGCACTGGCCAAATCGGCAGTATCCCGTTCCGGACGGATAGTCGGCCACTCGGACAGAGCTCGAACGCCGTTCCTGTGATGGGGATGCTCCGCTGCTCCAATGGAAGAGTGTCCCCTTAGCCGCTAAGAATGGGGCCAGGGGTCTCGACTCTCACGTCCACTCACCCAAATCGTTTCAACCCCACCCAACGATGTCAGCTTCGAACACCGCTCAGCGGGTCCGAACCGCCGACCGCAGTTGTTCACGAAACCATTTGTGGGCAGGCTCATTGGTGAGTCGCGGATGCCATGCCGTAGAGTATGGAAAGGATTTGATCCCACGAGCCGCTTCCACGATGCGCAAGCCCGACAGGCCCGAGGCGTTCTTGGCCAATCTGCGCGACAGTGTGAGAACCAAGTCGGTCTGTGCGATGGCAAGATCGCGGAGACGAAGAACGGAATGGTAAGCGCGACGTGCCGCTTTGCGCCAAGCTGCGACAGAGCGCGGTCCACCAAAGGCTGCTGCCCGTCCTC
>JASHQD010000723.1 GCA_030037755.1 Terriglobia bacterium | reverse complement strand
AAATCGGCAGTCCCAGCCAGCCTGGGTTCCCGCCGGGCATCGAGGAGGACCTGCGCTCGTTCGCCTTCGGATCGAAGCTCGACTTCGCCTCCTGGCCGCGAAGCACGTCGAGCTTCATGACGAACGCGCTGCCGGTTGAGAGCCCGTCGGGGCTGATCGGTGGCGCGGCCGCGCCCACCGAGTTCCTCTATCGCCAGACGACAAGTATCTTCAGGGGGCTCACGCTGCGCGGCGGCATCGGCCTCGAGCATTTCGGGTCCGGCCTGCCGGTGACGCTGCCGAACGCGTCGGGTTTGCAGCCGGGCGCGGGGTCTTCGCCGGTCGGATTTGTGGGCGGAACCTATACGTTGAATTCGATCTGGAGCTTCGATCTGACCTGGTCGCACCTCGCGCTGCCCTACACGCCGCTCGCCGTGCGCCTGGGTGTGATCTCCACCCGCACCGAGGGCGGCGTCGACTGGACGCCTATTCCCCGCACCGATTTTCATCTCACTTATTTCCACGAAAACCTGGCGAGCGAGCGCTACAGCCAGCTCAGTACCACGGTGAATCCTACCACCGGCTTGCCCCTGGTGATCGACGCGAGCCTGCGGGAGAACGGCGGTGGCGGAACTTTGAGCTTCAACCGTCGCGTCGTCGACGGTGAGCGCCTGGCGGTCGACGTGGGCGCGTCCGCGTTCGTGGACGGCTACAACGGACCGCGCCGCGGGATCGATCTAGGATTCTTCACACCCAGCTTCTACCAGCGCGAGATGCTCAACGGGCGCCTGAGCGGCCAGCTCTCGAAGCGCTGGAGCTACGATCTCACAGGGGGATTCGGGGTGCAGCAGGTGGATCGACGGCAGGCACTTACGCGCGCTTACATGGTGAGCCCGGGGGTGAAGTTCCGAGTCACGCCTTATGTCTCCGCGAGCCTCGGATACACGCACTACGATTCCACCGAAGTGCTGGGAATCGTGCGCGGGAATGGCGTACGCGGGGGAATCGACTGGAAGTTCTGAGCCCGGGCGGCCGCCCAAGTTCTGTGTGGCGCAGTCTGGGGGCGTTTTTTGAGCAGGCGATCGAGGTCATACTGTCTGGCAGTCAAACCGCGGTGAGACCATGGCCACTGTAGCCGTCAAAGCGAAGTTTCAGATCGTGATACCCCAGCGCATCCGGAAGCAAGTGGACGTGGATGTGGGAGATATTCTGGAAGCGCGGGTGGAACACGGCAAAAATCACCTTCACGCTGAGAGGGCTGATTGACCGCGACCTCGCCGAAGGTCTGGAAGATCTGAAGCACGGCCGAACGCACGGTCCCTACGGCACTGCAGAGGAAGCGGTCGCCGCGCTGGAATCGCGCGTTCAGCGCCGAACAAACGACTGGTAACGCTCCCTTTTATCCGTTTGCCATCCGGCCAAATCCTGCTTTAGCAAAACCGGGCTGTTTACCTTGCTCCTGGAGCCGGTCTGCGACAGCGAGCGTTCGCGTGGGTTCAGTAGCTCAGGAATACTGGCTTCGGCCGTGCTTCAGGCGCGCTCTTGAAAATCATATTCGCTTCAATTATTCAGAAACGTTCAACCGGAATGACAGATAATAATCGACATCAGGACAATGTATTTTATCTTTGACACGGGCGTCGGACCTTGGGCTTTTCGAGATTTTGGCGCTCATAGAGCGGCGCTGCACGGCACTGTACCACTACCCGAGCCCAACTATGTTGACTGCCATGCCCGCCGCGCCTAAGCTATAGGCAGGTGGCGAAAGCGGCAATTCACGGAGTCTTAAAGTGAAGAGTACCGACACCCCGAGCGACTTTGTCCGCATGCCCCATGACTTGCTTGCCCGAGCGCAAGCCGTGGCCGATAAAGAGCGCCGGACCGCTGACGATCTCGTGCGCGATGCCGTCCAATGCTACCTGGACAGTCACCCGTCGCCGCGTGCAGACGAAACGACCCGCTCCCAGGCACGGCCTGCAGGGAGGAAGAGCCTTGCACAACTGTTCGCCGAGTCTCCGTTCAAGGGTCTCGACCTCAAACTTGAACGCGACTCAGACACAGGTAGACCACCGGTCAACTTATGACCGGATTCTTGCTTGACACCAATGTCCCGTCAGAACTGACGCGGCCGCTGCCCGAGCGCCGCGTGGAGCTGTGGCTCGATGCTGTCGATGACGAGCGATTGTTTCTCAGTGTTGTGTCGCTGGGGGAAATCTTCAAGGGCCTTGCAATCCTCCCCGAAAGTAAACGCCGGCAAGGCCTGCAGCGCTGGCTGGATGACACTTTGCGCCCGTGGTTTCACGGTCGGATTCTACCTCTCACCGAGTCCATCGCCGAACGATGGGGCCTGCTGGCCGGCGAGTGCCATCTTAAAGGCCGGCCGCTTAGAGTCGCTGATGGTCTCATAGCTGCCACTGCCCTCGATCACGGCCTTATTGTCGCTACGCGGAATGTCAGAGATTTTGCCGATCTGGGCGTGGGAGTTTTCAACCCGTGGAACTGGCAGCCACAACCCCAGCCCTCGGAATCGCCCAAGTCGGATGAACCGGATCCGCAACGACGATCCGCCGCTGACGAACGCGAGGAGGGCTAAATCGCACCGCCAAAGCAACGACCCGCAAGCTCTTAAATTTAACCTTCCGCCGTCCGGCCCAAATCCCGCTCTGACAGAGTCGCCTGTGTAATCTCTTTTTTCCTGTTGTTTTCCCAATGGAACTGTGGCACAATTCCATTTGGAAACCCAATGGACGAGAAAAAGGACAAGAAAGACGTTCTCCAAGGCACGCTGGCGCTGATGGTGCTGAAGGCCCTCGAGGTGCTCGGGCCGATGCACGGCTACCGGATCGCCCGGCGCATCGAGCAGATCAGCGGCGAGCTGCTTTCGGTTAATCAAGGGACGCTCTACCCGGTTCTGTTGAAGCTCGAGCAGGAGGGGTCGATCGAATCGGAATGGGGCACGTCCGAACACAACCGCAAGGCGCGTTTCTACCGGCTCACGCGGCAGGGTCGCAGGCAATTGCATGCCGAGAAACATGAGTGGGACCAGACGGCGGCCATCATTGCCCGATTCTTTGCCGTGAAGGCGGAGGACCTCGAATGAAAAAGCTGAGGCGATTCCTCAAGCGGCTCACCTCGTGGTCGCGAACGCGCCGCGATGAAGATCGATTGCGCGCGGAGATCGAGGAGCACCTCGCTTTTCAGATCGAGGAGAACCTCCGCGCAGGTATGCCGGCAGGCGAGGCGCGGCGGGAGGCCCTGCTCAAGTTCGGAGCGGTGGAAGCGATCAAGGAGGAGTACCGCGACCAGAGAACATTGCCCTCTGCCGACGCTCTGTTGCAGGATGCGCGTTATGCGCTCCGCGGATTAAGGCGCTCCCCGGCATTTACTGCCGCGGCGATCCTGACCCTGGCGTTGGGCATCGGCGCCACCGCCGCCATCTTCAGTGCTGTCGACGGAATTCTTCTCAAGCCTCTGCCGTACCCGCACCCGGACGAGCTAGTCGCCGTATGGCTCACCGCTCCGGGAATAAACATCCAGGACTTGAACCCGTCGCCGTCCCTCTACTTCATTCTCCATGACCAAAATCGGACCTTCCAGGAACTTGGTCTCTATACGGGGGTGTCGAGGAACGTCACAGGCGTGGGTGAACCGGAGCACGTGGCTGGCCTGGACGTGACCTATGGTTTGCTCCCAACTCTGGGAGTCAGGGCTATGCTCGGCCGTTCCTTTACCGAAGCCGACGATGCGCCAGGAAGTCCGGAAACCCTGATCCTCACCTACGGTTACTGGCGCCGTAAGTTTGGCGGCGACCCTGCCGCGGTCGGCAAGACGATTGCCGTGGACGGAAAGCTGCGACTGATCATTGGAGTGCTGCCCCGGAGTTTCCACTTCGGTGGCGCCGACCTCGCTCTGCTTGTTCCGTTGCAATCGGACCGCGCCAAGCAGTTTCTGGGAGGCTTCAGTTTTGACGGTGTCGCCCGGCTCAAACCCGGAGTCACGCTGGTGGATGCGGATGCAGACGTAGCCCGGCTGCTCCCGATTATGCTCAGAAGTTTTCCGCCTCCGCCAGGGTACGCCACCAGGATGTTTGAGGACGCGCGACTCGGCCCGAATCTCCGGCCGTTGAAGCAGGACGTCGTCGGCGACGTGGGCAACGTGTTGTGGGTCCTGATGGGCGGAATCGGCCTCGTGTTGCTCATCGCTTGCGCGAACGTCGCCAACCTCTTACTGGTAAGGGTCGAGGGGCGCCGGCAAGAATTGGCGATTCGCGCCGCGCTGGGCGCCGGCCGCGGCCGCATCGCTGCGCAAATGCTGTTGGAAGGATTCATTCTGGCGGCCGTCAGCAGCGGCCTTGGCCTGGTGCTGGCCGATGTGGCCGTGCGCGCCCTCGTCGCGATCGCCCCCACCGATCTGCCTCGTCTGGACGAAATCGGCGTTGACGGCAGGGTTGTGTTTTTCACACTGTCGATATCGCTCTTCGTGACCCTGCTGATCGGCCTGATCCCCATCCTGAAGTACACGGGGGCGAGTTTCGGGACCGGCTTGCGCGAGAGTGAGCGCTCGATGACGGCGAGCCGCAAAAGGCATCGGTCACGCAGCATGCTGGTGACGGTCCAGGTAGCGCTGGCGCTGGTCTTGCTCGTGAGCTCGGGTCTCATGATTCGAACTTTTCGCGCCCTGACCCATGTGGACCCCGGATTCGTTGCGCCCTCGGAGATCCAGACCTTCCGGGTCGACATTCCCGAAACGCAGGTGAAAGATCCCGTGCGGGTGGTTCGAACCGAGCAGGAGATTGTGGAAAAGATCGGAGCGATTCCGGGAGTGTCGTCTGCCAGCCTTTCGATGAGTACTCCCATGGATGGCAATCAATGGAGCGATTCCGTCTTCGCCAGGGACCACACGTATGCTCCCGGTGAAATGCCGCTTCACCGCTACAAGTTCGTGGCGCCGGGCTTTTTCAAGACCATCGGCACTCCGTTCATAGCCGGTCGGGATTTCACGTGGAGCGACATATCCAACAAGGCTCCGGTGGCCATCGTCTCGGAAAGGCTGGCACGCGAATATTGGCACGATCCGGGAAGCGCCGTCGGCAAGCAAATCCGCTCAACTGCCAAGGACGACTGGCGGGAAGTGATCGGCGTGGTGGGAGACACGCGCGACGATGGCGTCGATCAGCCGGCGCCCAGTTCCGTGTACTGGCCCATCCTGACGAGTGTCGAGGGCATAGACCCAATGGTGATCCGATATGCCGCCGTCTCGATCCGCAGCCCGCGAGCCGGGTCGGAAAGCCTGATGGACGAGGTTCGGCGGGCGGTGTGGTCCGTAGACTCCGATCTTCCGCTGGCCAACGTCCATACCCTCGACTATTACGAGCGGGCGTCGAGGGCGCGGGTCTCATTCACGCTGGTGATGCTGGCTCTCGCGGGCGGGATGGCGCTGCTGCTGGGCATCATCGGCCTTTACGGTGTGATCTCCTATTCGGTTTCTCAGCGCATTCATGAAATGGGCATCCGCGCGGCCCTGGGCGCGCAGCAGACAGACCTCTTGAAGCTCATCGCGGGACAGGGATTCAGGTTGACGCTGATGGGTGTGGCGATCGGCCTGGCCACAGCTTTCGCCGCGACTCGATTCTTATCCAGCCTGCTCTATGGCGTCAAAGCGGCAGACCCTCT
>JASHQD010000722.1 GCA_030037755.1 Terriglobia bacterium | reverse complement strand
TCTGCTTTGACGTGCACCGCGCCTGGCCCTACCGGGGTCTTCTGCTCGTCACGGTGGTAGGGGGCGTCGCCTTGGCGGCGTCGCGACCCAACCGCAAGCAGCCGGTGACCTACCTCCTCGGCATCGTCTGGATTGTTCCCGGCTTCTGGGTCACGTACGAAGCCGCCCTGAACTCCGGCTACGGCATCGACTTTTTGCTCTTCGAGCTCTTTGCCGCCACGGGATTCCTCTACTGGCTGTACCACCGGAGACTGACTCCGGGCGTGGTTTTCACGGTCGTCTCCTTTGTGGCCTGGGGCCTGGTGTTTCCCATCGGCGAAGTGACGAGCGCGCTGAACTTGAACATCCCCGATAACAGCGTGCTCTGGGACCTGCCGAAATACTTCGTAGCCTTTGGGATGATCCTCACTCTGTTTGAGAACCAGACGGAAATCGCCAATCACCTGGCCCAGCGGTACCAGGACCTGTTCGAGGACGATCTCGCCGGAGTTTATCTGGCCCGGCCCAACGGCGAGTTGCTCGACTGCAACGCCGCCTTCCTGGAGATGTATGGTTTCGAATCAAAAGACGAGGCGCGGAGAGAACTGGCCGTGGCGGCCGATATCGGGGGTGGCCGCAAGGCCCTGCTGGAAAAGCTACAGCGAGAAGGAAAGGTCCTGGATTACGAATACCAGCAGAGGCAAACGGACGGCAGGCCGTTTTGGGCGCTGGAGCGGGCAAAACTCACCCGACGGGCGAACGGCGAAACGGTAATCGAAGGCTCCGCCATCGATATTACCGAGCGCAAGCACTCCGAGGAAAAGCTGCAATTTGAGATTACCGAGCGGCGGCGCGCCGAAGCGGCCCTGAAGGATCGCACGCGCGAACTGGAACGGTCGAACGCCGACCTTGAGCAGTTCGCGTACGTCGCCTCTCACGATCTTCAGGAGCCCCTGCGCATGGTCGCGAGTTTTACACAATTGCTGGCTGCGCGTTACAAGGGAAAGCTCGATGCGGAGGCGGACGAGTTCATCGGATACGCCGTGGAGGGCGCCACGCGCATGCAGAGCCTGATCGAGGGCCTGCTTTCTTTTGCCCGGGTGGGAACGCGCGGCAAGGAGCTGAAACCGACGAACAGCCTGGCGGTGTTCAGCCGCTCGCTGCAATCGCTTGACCTGGCGCTGCGCGAATCGAAAGCCACGGTAACCAACGGCAGTCTCCCCGTGGTGGCGGCGGACGAATCACAGTTGGAGCAATTGTTTCAGAACCTGATTGGGAACGCGGTCAAATTCTGCGGTCCCCAGGCGCCGCAGGTGCATGTTTCCGCCCATCGCAATGGCAAGGAGTGGATTTTCTCGGTGAAGGACAACGGCATTGGCATCGAACCCCAGTATCAAGGCCGGATATTTGTGATCTTCCAGCGGCTGCATCCGCGAAGCGAGTATCCCGGCACCGGAATCGGATTGTCGATCTGCAAAAAGATCGTGGAGCGCCACGGCGGGCGCATCTGGGTGGAATCGGCGCGCGGGCAAGGCTCGACCTTCCATTTCACCATGCCGTTGGTGGAATCGCTTCCGGTGTGAATGGGGGTGCGCGGCACGGATTTCGCGCTCAGGATCCGCCGATCTTCGGAAACGCGCGCGGCACGATACCTTCGCCTTCCTTCACCGTAATAATCTCATTCACAGGTACCCTGTCCAGCTTTTCAACTGCGCCGCCTGGCCAGGTAATCTCCAGCGACTCGATCGATTTGCGCGCGCCCAGCCCGAAATGGACACGCGGATCGCTGGCCGACATGTAGCCCATGCCGCCCTCGCGTTGTTTGACCTGGGTGAATCCTTCCGAGACCAGCCGCAGTGACGCGCCCACGCCGTCGCGGTTGGATTTCGTCCCGACCAGCATGACCTGCAGCCAGTTGTTGGCGATGCCCCCGTCGTTGCGCAGGAGTTCGGCGCGATCGCCGCGCACGTTGACGGCAAGATCGAGGTCGCCGTCGTTGTCGTAATCGGCCACCGCCAGCCCGCGTCCCGCGATGGGCCGCGTGAAATCGGGACCAAGTTGATCCGACGCCTTTTTGAACTTCCCGCCGCCCAGATTGCGGTACATCAGCATCGGTTCTTTGTAAGTGACCTCGGAATGATAAAGGTTGATGTTATCGAGCATGGCGCCGTTCAACTGACAGATGTCGGTCCAGCCGTCGTTGTCGTAGTCGAGGAACTTCATGGTGACGCCGCTCAGTTCGATGGCCGAATTCCCGATGCCGCTCGGATAGGTGTCGTCGTCAAAAGTCCCGTCGCGGTTGTTGTGATAAAGCCGGTTCAGTTCGTGATCGAGGTGCGTGATGTAGATGTCGAGCCAGCCGTCGCCATCCAGGTCGGCCGCGTCGATACCCATGCCGGCCTCGTATTTCCCGTCTTCGCTCGCGGCCAGGCCCGACATAAACGACACGTCCTTGAACGTGCCGTCCTTCTGGTTGATGAACAGAAAATTCGGCCAGGTATCGTTGGCCACCGCAATGTCGGTCCATCCATCGTTGTTGAAGTCGGCCAGGACCACTCCCATTCCCTTGGCTTCCGGCACGCCTACGCCGGACTTCTGGCTGACGTCGGTGAAGGTGCCGTCGTGATTGTTGTGATAGAGCTTCAGCCGCTGTCCCTTGTAGTTGTCGGGATGGCAATAAGCCCGGTAACCCGGCTTGTGATCGCCGCACCAGATGTTGTTCCCGGGCGACCATTCGATGTAATTGCAGACGAGAAGATCGAGATAGCCGTCGCGGTCGTAATCGAACCATCCGGCGCTCGTGCCCCAACCGCCGGTGTTGGCGACGCCGCCTTTTTCGGTCACGTCCGCAAAAGTGCCGTCGCCGTTGTTGCGATAAAGAATCGAGCGGCCGTAGCCGGTCACGTAGAGATCGGGGAAACCGTCGTTGTCGAAGTCACCCACGGCCACACCCTGGCCGTAGAGCCCCGCGGAGCCGACGCCGGCCTTTTCGGTCACGTCGCTGAAGGAGCCGTCGCCGTTGTTGCGATAAAGGGCGGAGCGCAGCGGGCGCGACGGCTTGTAAAGATCCGTGGCGGCCGACTGGACAAAATAGAGATCGAGCAGGCCGTTCTGGTCGTAGTCGATCCAGCCGACACCCGTGCCCATGGTCTCGAGATAGTACTTTTGCTCGGTAGCGGTCGCGTCCTGCAGGAAATCGATTCCTGCGGCGGGCGCAACGTCCACATAGCGGACCGGCACGCTCGGAGCGGTTGGAGCAGCCTTGGCAGCACTGGTTCGCATCGAGGTTGCCGCGCTCCCAGTGATCGGATGCGACAACGCGCGTGCGAGACCGAGCGCGCCTCCGCCGAAGGCGGCAAGATCGGCGAGGAAATGTCGACGCGACGGCATAGCGCTTAGTATAACCGCCGCAAGACCAGGAATCGGCACGCCGAAAAAAACGGCGTGCCGGTAGCATTGGTCCGAGTGACTCAGCCCGACTCAGGTAAGAACTCACACTCGTCCAAGGCGTCACAGGGAGAAAAATGCGTGCTTTACAGTTTCCCGGCCAATACTCCTGAATCTGAAGCGGGACTGACGAATTCGCGTGAAAAAGTGCCGGCTGCGATCGCCCGTAATCTCCCTACTCCCGGTCAAACACAAGAATGTTGGCCTTGCGTCCCGCGGTGGGCTGTACGGTTATCGTCAGGGTCTTGAGATCGGAAGAAAGGCTGATCTGCTGGGTAGCTGTGACCTTGCCGTCGTTCTTGTTGATGAGTTCCACCGCGTGTTCGTTCAACCGGCGTCCGGAGTGCATGGAGCCGGGGGCCGCATTCGGACCCTCATTCGGATAATCTTTCTCATCGAATTTGAGGTTCCGAGTCCCATGATCGGCAGGAGTAATGAACGTAAGGCCGTCACCCTCGTAGGGCTGGACCTGAAGCTCGTAGGGGGAATTCATCGTCTCGCTCACGCTGTCCCACGTGGCGGCGAAACCTGAGCCTGGCGTCGTCCGCTCGTAAACATAGTCCATGCTGAGCGTCGACCCGTCGGGTTGGTTCTCCCTGTAGAAATCGCCGAGCGTCTTGCCGTCTTTCGAGAGCTTCCATGTCCCGACCAGGAGCGTGCGGCCGTCCTTCTTACGGACGACTTTCCAGGTGTCCGGCCCCTCGGCACTCACCGAAAGCGTGGTCCCGGAGATACCGGGCTGGTCCGTGCCGTCGACCACGATGGTCTCGGGGTTGCCTCCGCCAAAGTCAAAGGCGTACTTGTTTTCCCCGACCGCACTAACCTTCATTTCGTCGGGGAATCGGCTTTTGGAGGGGTCGAGCTTCCATTTGCCTACGAAGGGGTTGTCCGCCGCGTACAAGGAACCCGTTATCAGGCACAGAATTGGAAGCATCTGAAAGGTGCGCTTTGACATCTAGTCCTCCCGAGAAACCGAGTTCGCATCCCGCGATTCTTTGGCCTTGACTAGGAGTATCCAGCAGTGAGTGCAAGCGCAAGTCTCGTGCCAACCATAGGACCCATACGTTCTTGAGAATGAGCGCACCGGCCTGAGTGCTCTGGAGCTGAATTGTCCGGTTTCACGAAGAGATGTCCGAGAACGACCGGGAAGGCAGTTGTCAGCCGTCAGCTTTCAGTTAGCCATCAGCTTTCAGCCATCAGCTCTCAGCTGTCAGCTTTGTTCCCACAGCGGGTTCCGCCAGCCCACGCTCTTGCTGAGAGCTGGGAACTGACGGCTGAGAGCTGATGGCTGAAGGCTGGCGGCTGGCGGCACCAATTCGGCAATCGAAAATCGGCAATCGCATCGCCACCACAGGATCGATCCGGCGCGGCTCTACTTGTTGTGGCTGATAGACGTTGATTTCCGAGTGTTACCGTTGTGGCGAGGCTGTCGACGGCGCTTCGAGGCTAGGTTAGTCTCCGATTCAGGTTCTGTTCTTCCCGGGCGGTACCGTGTCGCGTACTTGTTGGGCGAAGCCCGGCTGAAGTCGTACTCAGGGAGTATTTCGTCCAGATCGGACCGCCCCGAGGCCTGCGTCTTAAGGTGCTTTTTCATATTCTCTCCGCTCGCGTGGCGTGGCACGTCGAGCGCTTATGATGCGAATCGATTCTTCCCTCTCAGCAAACATCACAGCCAGCAGGTGCCCGGTGCTCGACAAGCCCAGAAGAGCATAACGTCTCTCATCGATCGAATGCCGGGGATCGGTTGTTATGCGGCCCAAGGCATCGCCAAACACGGTCTCGGCCTCTCTGAATGAAACGCCGTGCTTCACGACGTTCTTGGCCGCCTTCTGCGGATCCCATTCGAAGGTCAACGCCACACATCAGTGTACTACGCCTGAGGACGCGTCGCTTTCTATGCCTTTCGCCCTTGCTGACAGCTGAGGGCTGAAGGCTGACGGCACCGAATCGGCAATCGAAAATCGGCAATCACTCGTATCGCAGCGCGACCATGGGGTCGACCCTCGTGGCTCGTCGCGCGGGAATGTAGCTTGCCAGAGCGGCCACAGCCGCGAGCAGAACGCCGACCAGGGCAAATGTCGCGGGATCGGTCGGCTTGATCCCATAAAGCAGGCTCGTAATCAGGCGGGTGAGAGGAATCGCACAGGCGACGCCAACAGCAAGGCCGGCGAGCGAGAGCTTGAGTCCTCTGGCGACGACCATCTTCAATACGTCCCAACGGCGGGCGCCCAGCGACATGCGGATGCCGATTTCGTGGGTTCGCTGGGCGACCGAAAGCGCGATCACGCCGTAGAGTCCGAGCGCGGCGAGAAACGTCGCAAATCCGGCGAAGAGAACACCGAGCGTGACTACGAAGCGTCGCGCAGCCACGGCCTCACTGACAAGATCCTGCATGGTCTGCTCGCGAGGAATGGGGATCAGCGGATCGATATCGCGTACTGTGGTCCGGACCTCCTCCGCCATGCTTCGGGGATCGTTGGCCGTTCGAATCACAATCGAGATCTGGTTGGGATTCCACAGCCAATAAGGGAAATAGACCGTCAGGGGAGGGTTCTCGTCCGCTTCGGCGCGCGCGTCGCTCACCACTCCCGTGACCGTGCAATGCAGGAGCTTGTTGAACGCGGGTTCGTTCCAGCGCAAGTGCAATCCGATCGGATCGCGCCCGGGTAAGGCTTTCCGCGCGAAGCCTTCGGAGAGGACAACCTCGGCCTGATCTTTATCACTATCGGACGGGAACCGGCCCTCGACGAGCGGCAGGCCGATCGCCTGAAAATAGCCGGGGCTGAAGAAACGGACATTGGCATTGGGTTGCTGCTGGTCCGGTAGTCTTGCCTCGTCGAAATCGAAGCTGTCGGTCCACATTTCTCCCGTGAGCGGCAGGGCGTTGGTGAAACCGGCATCGCGGACGCCCGGCAGCGAGCGGATCCTTCCCAGCAAAGTCTCCGACAACTGGCGGAGTTTGGGTTGGGTTCCGTAATTGTTGGAGAAGGCGATCAGATCGACGGCCAGCACGTGCTGGTCTTCAAGCCAGCGGTTTTCTCCGAGCACTCTGCTGAGGCTCTTGGCGACCAGGAGCGCTCCGATCAGCAATACCGCGCAGAGCGCCACTTCAGCGCCGGCCAGCACGTCGCGCAGCCGCGCCGTGGAGCGGTTGCCGGTGGTCGTGGCCGCGGACGATTTCAGCGCTTCGCCGGCCTCGGTCCTGCTAAGCCGCAGTCCCGGCAGGATGGAGAAAAGGAGTCCGGCTGCAAATGACACCACAAAGCTGAAAAGCAGCACCCACCCGTCAATCTGGATCGACTCAAGGCGTGGAATCTTCGCGGGCGCGCCCTCGACGAGAATCCGAAGACCGTCGAAGGCAAGCATGACACCGAGCAGGCCGCCGGCCGCCACGAGGAGCAGCCCTTCGATGAGCATCTGCCGCAACAGCCGCCAGCGGCTTGCGCCCAGCGCCGCTCGAACCGCAATTTCGCGGCTTCGTCCCATGCTGCGCGCCACCAGCAGACTGGCCAGATTCACGCACACGATCAGCATCACGAGGCCCGCTCCTGCCATCAGGATCCAGAGCGTGCGGCTGGCGTCGCCGACCACGGCCATCTTGAGCGGAACCAGGTTACCGGTGAGGAATGCACCCTGAGCGTTCGGGTCGTGCCGCGAGATGTCGGCCTCGACCGCGTCGAGATCGGCCAGCGCCTGCTGTTTGGTTACACCGGATTTCAAGCGGGCGATCACGGTGAAGTTCATCATGTTGCCGATGGAGGGCTTCGATTCGTAAGGCAGAAGCGCGAGCGGGACAAAGTAATCGATGTGGAATGTCCACCCGGCGATCGGCGTGGGATCGAGTTGATCGATTCGCGGAAAGTAAAAGCTTGGCGGCAGGACTCCGACCACAGTGAAATCGTACCCATTCAAGCGGATGGTTTTGCCGACGATCTTAGGATCGCCATTGAATCGAGCCCGCCAGAGCGCATCCGTGACGACCACTTCCCGGTTGCGTCCGAGCTGGTCTTCCTCCTCAGTAAAAGTGCGTCCGAGTTGTGGCCGGATTCCCAGGATCGCGAACAGGTTGGCGGAGGCGCGCGTACCGTGGATCTGCACGGCACTCTGGCCGAGTTCGAGATTGTCGCTCTCCGGCTCGAGTGCCGCGATTCCTTCGAACGAATGGCACTCGCGGCGCCACGTCAGGAAGTTTCCGCCGTTGTCGACATTTCCCGGATAGACCTGCCTGCCCTGGTGGTAATCTTCGCGGACCACGTAGAGCTGGTGGGGTTGCGGATAGGGCATGGAACTCAGGAGGATGCTCTTGTCCATGGAAAAGATCGCGGTGTTCGCACCGATCCCGAGGGCGAGCGTGAGCACCGCGATGATCGTGAATCCCGGACTGCGCTGCAACTGGCGCAGGCCGAAGCGCACGTCTTTCAGCAGATCGTCGACGAAGTTCACCCGACGCGTGTCGCGGCAAGCCTCTTTGTGCTGCTCGAGGCCGTCCATATCGCGCAACGCCGCCAGGCGCGCGTCCTGCGGAGTCATACCCCGCGCGACGTATTGCTCGGTCTTCTGTTCGAGGTGATACTGCAGCTCTTCGTCAAGCTCATGCTCGACGTGCCGGCGGCGGAAGTGCGATCGCAGGCGCAACGGAATCGTGTGCAGCCAATGCTCGATCCGCATCTCACACCTCCTCCAACTTCACCACATGACTGATGGCCGACGAGAGCCGGCTCCAGTCCGCCGCTTCCCGTTCCAGCTGTCGCCGGCCGAGGCGGGTGAGGGAATAGAACTTGGCGCGACGGTTGTTCTCGCTCGGCCGCCACTCCGCTTTGATCCAGCCTTCCTGCTCCAGCTTGTGCAGGGCGGGATACAGCGACCCATCGCTTACCTGGAGGACGCCCCCGGAAACCTGCTTCATCCGCTGGCTGATGGCAAAGCCATTCAGCGCCTCGAGTGCGAGTATTTTCAGCAGCAGCAGGTCCAGCGTGCCTTGGACCAGGTCGGTTGGCTTGCTCACTTCGCACTCCTCTCGGTTACCGATATAATTCTAGGTCAGGAGACGGGCTGAAGTCAAGGAGTGGAAAGAGCCTATCCACGGCCGGGAAGCCACCTCTAGCAGCGTCGAAAACCCGACGGATGTCATTCCCGGCGAAGCCGGGAATCTCACGGAGTCCTCCGTGTCCTCCGTGTCCTCTGTACTACAAACCCTGAACTTCTTCGCAGCGCGC
>JASHQD010000054.1 GCA_030037755.1 Terriglobia bacterium | reverse complement strand
AAATCATCCGAGAGCAACAACATCGATATCGGCAACCAGGGTATGACGGGAGAGTCCGGCGTGATCCGCGTGGGCACTCCCGGCACCCAGACGGCAACCTACATCGCGGGAATCAGCGGTGTGGCCCCGAGCGGAACCCCGCTGCCCGTCGTGATTAATTCGAGCGGACAGCTTGGCACCGGCACCTCGTCCGCGGGCACCATCACGGGCGTCACCGCGGGCGCCGGACTCGCCGGCGGCGGAACCAGCGGCAACGTCACCTTGAGTGTTCCCAGCGCGGGCGTGACCGACGCCATGCTGGCGAATGCCTACTCGGGCGTGGGAACCTGCACCACGGGCAAGGTGGTGTCGGGCCTGGCTCGCGACGCCGCACCCACCTGCGTAACGGCGGGCACCGGCACGGTGACCAGCGTTGCGACCGGCGCCGGACTGACGGGCGGGCCCATCACCAGCAGCGGCACACTCAGCATCGCCTCGGGCGGCGTCACCAACGCCATGCTGCAAAGCTCCTCGCTGACCGTCAACACCGGCACCGGACTCTCGGGCGGCGGCTCAGTGGCGTTGGGCGGCACGTTGAGCCTGAGCAACACCGGCGTACTGAGCGTGGGGACAACCGGCGGCTCGGGCATTCTGGTGAGCGGCACGGCAGCCAACCCTTCGCTGAGCGCGGACACGACCGTGTTAGCGACCAACAGCAGCGTCACTTCGGCGGTCTCGGGTGGCGTGACAACGGCGGAGGGCTTCGCTACTACGGCTGCGAACAATGCCCAAAGCACTGCGGAGGGATTCGCCAGCACCGCAGCGAACAACGCTCAAACCGCCGCGGAGACCTTCGCTGCCGGTGCCGCGAATTCCGCTCAATCCACTGCGGAGACCTTCGCTACTGGCGCTGCGAACACGGCCCAAAGTAATTCGGAGAGTTACGCGAGCAGCTCTTTCCTGCCGTTGGCGGGCGGCACCTTGAGCGGCGGGCTGACCGGAACCACGGCCAGTTTCAGCAGCACCGTCAACGCCAGCGCTTATCAAATCGGCGGCTCGAACGTGTTGAGCGTGCCCGCGTTCAGTGGCTATCAAGACGTCTTTGTGGGGCCGGGTGCCGGCAGCAGCAATACCTTCGGGCGCTGGAACACCGGCAGCGGGGTCAACGCCCTCGCCTCGAACACCACGGGTACCTCCAACACCGCCAGCGGGGCCTACGCCCTCCAGGATAACGTCACGGGCTACTCGAACACCGCCAGCGGGGCCGACGCCCTCCAGGATAACACCACAGGCAACTCGAACACCGCCAGCGGGGTCTACGCCCTCGTCGCTAACACCACGGGCTCCAACAATACCGCCAGCGGGGACTTCGCCCTCCAGTACAACAGCTCGGGTAACTACAACACTGCCAGCCGGGCCTTCGCCGGCCAGTTTCTAGGCTTGAATACTTCAGCGGGCGGGAGTTCGAATACCCTGCTGGGCTACCAGGCTGGCTACAACTTCTCCAACGACGAGAGCAACAACATCGATGTTGGCAACGAAGGTGTGACGGGCGAGTCAGGCGTGATCCGCATTGGCACGACCGGCACCCAGACGGCAACCTACATCGCGGGCATCTCCGGCGCGTCCACGATGGACGGCTTGACCACGGTACCGGTACTCGTCGACCAATACGGTACGCTTGGCACGATCCAGTCCTCGCGGCGCTACAAGGAGGATATCCACGATATGGCCGGCGCGAGCGACGGCCTGCTGCGCCTCCGTCCGGTGACCTTCCGCTACAAGAAGCCCAACGCGGACGGCTCCAAGCCGATCCAATACGGCCTGATTGCCGAAGAGGTGGCCAAGGTCTATCCGGACCTGGTGGTTCGCAACAAGGACGGCCAGATCGAAACCGTGCAGTACTACAAGCTGGACGCGATGCTGCTCAACGAAGTGCAAAAACTGTCCAAAGCGCACTCCGCCGATCAGGCCGAAGTCCAGAAACTGGCCGAGGCGCACGCTGCGGACCAGGCCGAGATCGCCAGGCTGCAATCGCAGGTGGCCGAGCAGGCGAAGCAGGGGCAGGAGCAGCAGGCGGCCATGACCCAACTGCTGGCCCAGGTCCACGGCATCCAGCTAAGCCTGGCGAGCGGCCGATCGGCCCACTCCGGGCGTTCGCACTCGCGGGTCACGCGGACTGCGGCGCGTCACGCAAACACGCGGTCAACCAAAGTAGCAACCAAAGCCGAAGTCAAGCAGCCTTCAGGCCAACCCCTTCCGTCGCTGGTGGCCAAGGTCCGCTTCTGAAGGCACCGCCGGACACCGGACCCGCAACCGTCGAATGCGGATCCGGCGTTGCGGCTTACGCGCCGTGCAGTTTTTAAGAATTGGCCCCGGCAGCTTTTATTGATTCCAAAGGACATTCCGGCTTTCGGACTGCAGCCTTCCGGCTTTCGATGTAGCCCATCATGTTGCTGATTCCAAAGGACATTCCGGCTTTCGGCCTAGCCCCCCTTTTTGGCCTAAGCTGCTGATTTGATTCGACATTCCGGCTTGCGGGGGTGGATGTTTTTTTCGGTCATTTCCGCCGCCCGCAGCGCGTGCGGGGGCATAAAGAGGCTAGCTAGCTTGGCTACGTCGCGACGGGCGGGAATGCTGCAGACCTTCACCATATCGAGCTCATTTATTGAGCACATTGAGTGTAACGACCGCCACAGAAAGTGCAGTGACGCCGATCACGGTATGTGTTGATGAGATTGGATTTGACCGAAAATGCGATTTTGCGATTGCGGAGCTGTGGAACACACCTCCGGCGAAGCTTTTGATCGACTTGGTAGCGAGCCGGGAGGGTGGCCATGGTCAAGCCAGAGTAGCACGGACCTGTTTTGATAGGTTCCGCGACTTTTCCTTTCGTGCCGGGAAGAGCCGCAGGCCTTGGAGAGCAGGCCTGCTACTCGCTCATCGCTGGGCCAAGGCATCGCTGGCCGTGCACGTTAGAATCCCGTTGCCCACGTAGTACATCAGGGTCGGATCAAGCATTTCACGTCCAAACCACGTCCGGACGACTTCTCCAAGTCGCGCTCAACTCCCCGTGGGTTCTTAACAAGTTCTGAGGGGTCATAGACAAAACACACGAGTATCTTACAGCTGGGGTGTTCTCGATATCTGGCAACATCGATTATCAGTTGGTCGGAAATCTCCTTCGCGCCCAGGCCCTTGCGTGTCATTTTCACCTCAGCCACGATGGTGACGTCCTTCAGAAGGAAATCCATCCGCGAGGAGCCGCCGCCATACGATGGCGTCCATTCCTCAGCGCGGACGTCATCGAAACGTGTGCGCAAGAGCGCATGAAGAAGGTCTTGAACATCATACTCATCGTTGACTTCCAGCGTAGATCTCTTCTCGTGGCGATGCATCAGTTGGCGCGCGACTTCATGAAAACGATTGCAAATGCCGCTCACTTCGCCGACTGGCACCGTGCTCGCGGTGTCCAGGGGATGAATCTTCTGCACAAGCAAGCCAGGATTGCGATTGAGGCGGGTAAGCACGGCGCGTATTACGGACAATATGTTCTCGACACTCTATATGATGGCGAGCCGGTGAAATTTTGTTATCCCATTGTTGAATTCGTCTGATATTTGTTGAGAGTAGCTGTTCTTGCCGAATATCTCGTTGAATAGGTCAACCACCTCGCGGACATATTGACGAAGGACGGGATCGTCGCCTTCGCCTATCCAAATGCCATCCCGGCCTCTCTTGAACCGCGACAGGACGCCCGCGAATTCGCCTTCATATCGTTTGACATCCGCAAGGGTTCGCTCAGCGTCCATTCGCAGTCTTTCCCTAGAAGTGCCTAAGGAACATACATCAGCCCCGTTTTGTGCGGCGTTCAAATCGGCACTTTTTGTGGCACGGTCTCCTGACCGAGCCACCCATCTGACCGAAGGTGTCCGCATTGTGCCACGCACCTGATGGGTACCCTGATGCCTAGCGACAGACGGGCCGGGCGTACAATCCCATCATCGAACGTTATCGCATCCACGCTGATGCAGCCGTCTATTACCTGACTTACTCGGTCGTGGAATGGCTGCCGCTGTTCGTGTCTCAGGCGAGTTGCCAGATCGCGACACAGAGCCTGGCCTTCTGCCATGAAGCCAAACACCTCCGCGTCAACGCCTACGCGGGTGGCGACGACATCGTTTTTCATGTCGTCGGCCACCGCGCTTTGGACCACGCACTCTCACAGCGTCCGTAACCTCTGACCCCTGCCGCGCCCTGAACCTTGATTCCGACTGCTTCGCGGACTTCTCAGCACCGGTTTATGATAATCCGTTTCCACCAACCGGATAGTGTCGCACGTTGACCTGTAATGGGGCGCGAAGCGCTGGGTGCCGTCGCGGCATAGCCGCACCAAGTCGACAGGAAAGACCAACTTCGAACCGAACAACTGCGAACTGAATAACCCCGTCTGGTTGCTCCCGCCTTGCGCCGGTGATATTTTACTTCCGGGTAGCTAATCTCAATCGAGTCCGTACCTGACCTGGCCAACACCGCGGTCTACCAGGACTTTTTCGACTTTTCGCCCGATGCCGTGATCGTCACCGGCAGCGGCGGCGAGATCGTCCAGGTGAATCCGCGCGCCACGGAGCTGTTCGGCTACTCGCGCGACGAGTTGCTGGGCCAGCCCGTCGAGATGCTGATGCCGGGGCGCTTGCGCGAGGCGCACGGCGTCCACCGGCGAGGCTACGAGTCTGCGCCGCGGATGCGAGCCATGGGCGTCGGCCTGCACCTGGTCGGAAGGCGCCGCGGCGGGAGCGAATTTCCGGTCGACATCATGCTGAGTCCGGCCACGGTGGGTGGCAGCCGGGTCTTTAGCCCCATCGACATGAGTGCCATGCGCGAAGAGTGTGGCCAATTTCCGATTTTTAAGGGCAGAATCCCCGCGACTAGGTTTGCACTCGGAGAGCCGGGCCGCGAGTCGCGGAAAAGCCGTCATTTGAGAAGCCGGCGGAGGAGCATGGGTTCGCGACTGGAAATAGATCGTCGATTACCGGGCTCGGAACACACAGAGGAATTGGGAATCTTCGATCGGCATCTCGCTATATACTGTCCCTTTCGTTTGATCCCCAATTCGGAGATTTCAAAATGAATTCAGCTCGCGCCTTTTTGTTCGCCGTCCTTGCGGTGTCAATCTTGGCTTTGCCTATCGCCGTTTGCGCACAAGACGACAAGGCAGCTGCAAAACCCGCAACTCAGGAGAAAGCCCCACAGCCGCCTCCGCCTGCCGATGTGACGACGCAGGGGGCGATTGATGTGGGCGGGCAGCACATTGTCTACACCGCGATTGCCGGAACCATCACCGTGGGCGCAACCGATGCCCAGGACGCCCAGCTCGGCCCGGACGGAAAGCCGCAGCCTGGAAGCCAACTCGCACTCTCCGCACCCAAGGAACCCGCGGATGCTCCTCCGGTGGCGCAGATGTTTTACGTGGGTTATTTCAAGAGGGACGCGAAGTCCGAAGATCGGCCCGTCACGTTCTTCTACAACGGCGGACCGGGTAGTTCAACCATGTGGCTGCACCTTGGCTCGCTGGGACCGAGGTACGTGGAGACCGGCAGCGCGGACCACTTGCCCGGCGCCCCCTACAGGCTGGTCGATAATCCTTACTGTCTGCTTGATGTCAGCGACCTGGTCTTTATCGACATGCCCGGCACGGGCTTTGGAAAAATGACTGGCAAGGACGCCGGCAAGGCCTTTTGGGGCGTGGATCAGGACGCCGAGGCCTTTGCCCGCTTCATCGCGCGCTTTCTCACCAAGTACAACCGCTGGAACTCACCCAAGTTTCTCTTTGGCGAGAGCTATGGAACCACCCGGTCCGCGGTCCTGGCCAATGACCTCGAAAACGAAAAGCACATCGACTTGAACGGCGTCATGCTGCTCGGTGAGATACTCGATTTCAAGGGCAGCGGCCCGGGCTCGGACCTGCCTTACGAGCTCATCCTGCCAAGCTTCGCGGCCACCGCCTGGTATCACAAGAAACTGTCGCCACAGCCTCCGGCCCTGGAGCCATTTCTGAAGGAAGTTGAAGACTTCGCCCTCGGCGACTACATGCACGCGCTGGCTCGCGGTACGGATTTGAGCGAGGCCGAGAAGCAGTCGGTGGCGGAGAAGATTCACGGCTACACCGGCCTCCCGGTCGACTATTTGATCAAAGCCAATCTGCGCGTGAGCGGCGGCGAGTTTGAGCAGACTTTCGCGCTCGACCAGGGTTTGACGACGGGCCGTTACGACGCGCGCTTCCTCGGTCCAACGATCGATCCGCTGAGCGAATCGGCGCAATACGATCCGCAGAGCGCGGCCATTTCATCGGCCTATGTGGCCCTGCTCAACTCCTATCTGCGCAACGACCTGAAGTACGGGGCGGGCGAGACGTATCTGTCCAGTGCGCTGTTTGGCGGCGAACGCTGGGATATGACCCGGCAAGGGCGCGGCGGGTTCGGCGGCGGCGGCTCGATGGGCCTCAACGTGAGCAGCGACCTGGCAGAGGCCATGAAAACCAATCCGCACCTCAAGGTGATGCTCAACAACGGCTACTACGATCTGGCGACGCCGTTCTTCGCCGCCGAATATGAGGAGAAACATCTGCCGATTCCTCCGTCCTTGACCAAGAACATCGAATACGACTGGTACGAGGCAGGCCACATGGCCTACGTGCGGGACGAGTGCCGGAAGCAGCTCCACGATCGCGTGGCGGCGTTCATCGCGAGCGCAGACTACGGATCGAAGTAGGCAGAAGCGCTGACGCTCTGAGGCGAGTGGCTCAGACTGCCGGTCAGGCTGCATTTGGGTAGGTCCGCAGTTTCTTGCTTTAAACCAGCGCCGGCCGGCGTTTCTATGGTGTTCCGCCCCGCCGGAAGCCGCGCGCGGCGAGAAGACTCGGCGCGCGTCTTCGGGTTGCGGAAGTTTCGACGATCCCACCAAACCGGCGGAAACGACCACTTCCTAAGCCGGTGCTAACATCCCGAGAGATCGGTACGGAGACGCGTGTCCACCACGACCCAGCATGAAGCCTATGCCGGTTATCCCGCCCGGCCGCGACTCGTTGTCGTCCCCCGGTGACCCGCTCCGATTGCCCTTGCCCTGCGCAGCTACTTGCCTGCTTGATGGCAGATGCTCAAGGCTGCGTCCAGTAGCGGTTGAATCCGGCGTAATCCGACGGCAAGTTCGCCAGAATCGTCCGCCGCAATTCCAGAATGTCGACAGAGCCCTGCTTCTGGTACAAGATCTTGCCGTCAGGAGCGATTAGCACCGTATACGGCACAGCCGATTCCCATGTAGGGTCGAAGGCCGCCTGCAATGCAGCGGTGTCAGTGGAATCAAAGAGCAAGTTCCGGCTGGTGGCATGCATTTTCTCGAGAACACGCATGACGCTGTTCTTCTCATCCGGCATGTTGGCCGCGACGGTCACTAACTCGAAGTCACGCAGGCTATACATCCGAAAAGTGTCCTCGAAATCGGGGAACTCATGAATGCACGAGCCGCACCATGTAGCCCAGAAGCTCACGAGCAACATCTTGTTGCCAGGATTGGCCCGGAGGTTCTTCAAATCCGCCGCAGAAGCCATCTCCAGATTTACGGGCTGTGCTTCGATCTTTCGCAGCGCTTCCAGCTGCGCCGCATGCTTCTCCTTCCACTTCGTTGAGCAACCGAAGACTCCCGTGTGCTTCACTGCGACTTCGCGCTGTGCCAGAAGAGCATCGATTGCGTCCCGCACCTCGTGAGTCGTTACCAGCTCGGAGCGGTAGCTATTGTCGACGCGGCCTTCGTAGCGCAGCCGCCGGTCGCTGTCGAACACGAAAGCGTGGGGGGTCGCCTGTGGCCCATACGCATCTGTCACCGATTGTGTGTCGCCGTCGTAAAGATAGGGGTAGGTCAAATGCTTGTACTCGGCTCGGATCTTCATTTCCTCGAGGCTGTCGCTGATATCCGAAGAATCGAGTTCGTCGATCGTGATCGCTTTGGGATCGTTCGGTTCGATGGCCACCACGCTCACGCCGCGATCCTTGTAGTCGGCACTCAGTTGGGCAATGCGACGCTCATACATTTGTGCAATCGGGCAGTGGTTGCAGGTGAAGATGACCGCCAGGACGGGGCTGGCAGAATAATCGGAGAGCCTATGGATTGCCCCATCGATCCCAGGCAGTGCGAAATCCGGCGCCGGCGAACCGATGGCGAGAATGGGGTGGGTCTGCTGTGCCGGCGCGGCCAGCGAAAACATCACGATCGCGATCAGCCCGCATAGATTGCGTCCCAGCATGGTCTTCACGAGATCTCCTCTTATTCGGTTCACGGGAGCGAAGGCGACGTCGCGGCCAATGTCGCTCCGTCAATCACGGTGAGTTCACCGTCGAGACCGTCGGCGATCGCCTTGTGGGTCTTCTCATTGACCGCGATCGCGAAGGGAGCTTTGCCCGTCTGTATCGTCCCTATCACCGAGTTCTTGGTGCCATCGAGGACCGTCATAGTGCCCGAGTGCATGCTCGCAACGTACACCTTGTGATCCTTCGAATCGACCGCAATCGCCTGGGGACGTGGGCTGACGTTCACATTCGCGACGACTGAGTCATTCAAACCGTCAATCACGGTAACGCTGTTGCTCGCATAGTTCGC
>JASHQD010000721.1 GCA_030037755.1 Terriglobia bacterium | reverse complement strand
AGTTGTAGGTCGCCGGTTGTCTGGCTCGCTCTAGCTGCAAATCGAGGCCAAGAGAAGCGTAACCGACAACCGGAGACCGATAACTGATAACCGGCAACCGGGAACTGACGTTCCCGCGCCCGGCCCGTGACCCAGCCCCCGACACCGCGAGCAATGCCCAATTCGCCTTTGACGCTCGCCGGCCGCCCGCCGCGTCCTCGTCGTATGGACGTTTACGCTAATTGGAGGAATCTGATGATAATGTTCCGGCGCATTTATCCCACCCTTCTGGTTCCAGTGTTGGCCGCCGCAAATCTTGTGGCTGCAGGCGAGCCGATCACCTTGAACGTCGATGCCAGCGACATCGCTCTGAAGATCATCCGCGTCCACGAGGAAATCCCCGTGCAGCCCGGCGCGCTGACCCTCTACTACCCCAAGTGGATTCCCGGCGAGCACGCTCCCGATGGTCCGATCGACGCGGTGACGGGTTTGGACATGAGGGCGGGCGGACAGACGGTGCGCTGGAATCGCGATCTCCTCGACGTCTACACGTTTCACGTCGATGTTCCGCAAGGCGCAAGCAGTCTCGAGGTCTCGTTCCAATATCTCGAGCCCACGGGCGGAGGAGGACCGTTCACGGCCGGCGGTTCGGCGACCGACAAAATGGCGGTGATCGAATGGAATCAGGAGGCGTTCTACCCGGCCGGGGCTCCCTCGAGGGAAATCATCTTCAAGCCAGCACTCCGCCTGCCGGAAGGATGGAAATACGGAACGCCGCTGCCCATCGATCACGAGTCCGGCAGCGAGATCGACTTCAAGCCCATCGACCTCGAGCACCTGGTCGATTCTCCTGTGATCGCGGGCGAGTACTTCAACAACGTGGACGTGACGCCGCCCGGCGAGCCCATTCATCACGAGCTCGACCTCGCAGGCGACAGCGCCGCCTCGGTGGAGATGAGCCCGGAGATGCGGCAGCACTTCGTGAACCTGGTCGCGGAAACGGGAAAGCTCTTCGGCGCGCGGCACTATCGCGATTACCACTTCCTGCTGAGCCTGAGCAATCACGTGGCGCACTTCGGCCTGGAACATCACGAGTCCGACGACAGCCGCATCGGCGAGAATGGCCTCACCTCCGGCGGGCCCGGCACGGCCAGCCTGCTGCCGCACGAGTTCGTCCACTCCTGGAATGGCAAGTTCCGCCGCCCCGCCGATCTCACCACGCCGGACTTCGAGCAGCCGATGAAGACCGATCTGCTTTGGGTCTACGAGGGCCTTACCGATTATCTCGGGCCGATGCTGACGGCGCGCAGCGGATTGTGGACGCCGGAGCAGTATCACAATCACATCGCGAGCATCGCCGCCGATCTCGGCCCCGGACGTCCGGGACGCACCTGGCGCGATCTTGAGGATACGACCTTCGCGCCGCTCATCCGCGGCGGCTTCGGAGGCGGATGGTTCAATTGGAAGCGAGGCAGCGATTACTACGACGAAGGCGACCTGGTGTGGTTGTGGGTCGACACGCAGATTCGCAGCCTGACGAATAATCAGAAATCTATTGACGATTTCTGCGACATCTTCCACGGCGGCCCCAACAACGGCCCGGAAGTGAAGACGTACACTTTCGACGACATCGTCAGCACGCTGGACCAGGTCGCTCCTTACGACTGGGCGAAATTCCTTCACGAGCGTCTCGATTCCCTTTCGGCGGAGGCGCCGGTCGGCGGCATCGAGGCTGCAGGCTGGAAAGTGGAGTACACGGATCAGGAGGCACAAGGCGGACGCGGCGGCGGCTTCCGCGGCAACTTTATCAATGCGACTTACTCCGTCGGACTCAGCATCGGCGGCGACGGGCACGTCGCCGACTGCATCTGGAACAGTCCGGCCTTCAAAGCGGGTGTGATCCCTGGCATGACAATCGTGGCCGTGAATGGGCGAAAGTTCACGCCCGAACTCTTCAACCAGGCGCTGCGCGACACCAAGACCGGCAACGAGCCTATCGAGCTGATCGTCGAGAGCGACGATTACTTCCGGACCGTCCGCATCGACTATCATGGCGGCCCGCGTTACCCGCACCTGGTCCGCATCGAAGGAAAGCCGGATCTGCTTGGCGAGATCATCAAGCCTCGGGCGCCGCATCCCGAGAATCCGCCGGCCAGAGGCTCGCACGACGAGCAGCAGTAACCTTCAGTCGATCAACATGATGAGGAGGCCACGATGCGTTACCGGCTGTTGGGAGATACCGGCCTGAAGGTCTCGGAGATCTGCCTGGGCGCGATGACGTTCGGCAGCAAGGCCGGACCGCGGACTGTGCCCGGCGCCGACGAAGCCGAATCGCTCAACGTGATCGCTCGGTTCCTCGATCAGGGCGGCAACTTCATCGACACCGCCGACGGATACGCCCACGGACGCTCGGAGGAGATTCTAGGTAAGGCGCTCGCGGGACGCCGGGATAGCGTTGTTCTGGCCACGAAAGGCTTCTTCCCAACGGGCAGCGGTCCGAACGACAAGGGGCTCACGCGCAAGCACCTCTTTCAGGCCGCAGAAGCCAGCCTGAAGCGGCTCGCGACCGATTACATCGATCTCTACCAGGTCCATTGCTTCGACTCGCGCACGCCGCTCGAGGAGACGATCTCCGCGCTGAACGATCTCGTGCGCCAGGGCAAGGTACGCTACATCGGATGCTCGAACTTCAGTGGCTGGCAGCTCGCCAAGGCGCTCGGCGTCTCAGCGGGGCGCGGATACGAGCGCTTCGAATGTCTGCAGCCGCAATATAGTCTCGTCGTACGCTCGGCCGACCGCGAACTGCTGC
Source organism: Terriglobia bacterium (assembly GCA_030037755.1). GTDB lineage: Bacteria > Acidobacteriota > Terriglobia > UBA7540 > UBA7540 > Gp13-AA77. Next base: position 1,121 of record JASHQD010000721.1, on the reverse strand, counting down.
CGCTTTGCCGCTCCGAGAAGATCGGCGTGATCGCGTGGAGCCCGCTTGCCGGCGGATTCCTCACCGGCAAGTACAAGGCTGGCGAGCCGGCGCCGCCGGTGTCACGTCTCGGAGAGTCCGACCCTGCCGCACGCTTCTTCGTCGAGCGCTTCCTCACGCCGCGCAGCTTCGATATCCTGCGCGAGCTGGAATCCGCGGCACAATCGCTCGGGAAATCGCTCGCACAGACAGCGCTCGCATGGACGCTCGCGGTGCCTGGGATGACGGCGGTGATCATCGGCGCGCGTAACCTCCGCCAGCTCGATGACAACCTGGGCGCGGGCGGCTGGGATTTCCCGCGCGAGCTCTGGCAGAAGCTCGACCAGGCGAGCGCTGTGCCGCTCGAGTATCCGCAAGACTTTCAAAGCTGGATTGACCCGCTCTTGCACGGGGATCTCGCGCTGTAGCAGCGTGCTGTAGCGGCGCTCGATGAGCGCCGGATTTCGAACGCGCTCTGCCTGAACGGCCGGCGCTCATCGAGCGCCGCTACAGCACGCGAGGCGCTTCCATGCGGACATTCGACCGCGTCATTCTCGTCGTGCTCGACAGCCTCGGCATCGGCGCGCAGCCCGACGCCGCCGATTGGGGCGATGCCGGGCGCGATACGCTCGGACATATTGCCGAACGCCGCGGACTTCACATTCCCAACTTCGCGCGCCTGGGACTTGCCAACATCCGGCCGCTCGCCGGTGTCGATCCGGTCGCGCAACCCGAAGGCGCGTTCGGCAAAGCCACGCTTCTCTCGCCTGGCAAGGACACCACCGCCGGACACTGGGAAATGGCGGGCATCATCCTCGATCGGCCGTTTCCCACGTACCCTCACGGATTCCCGCGCGACCTGATGGATCGCTTCGAGCAGGCGATCGGACGACAGACGCTCGGCAATTTTCCCGCTTCGGGAACGGAGATCATCCGCCAGCTCGGCGAGGAGCACGTGAAGACCGGCTGGCCGATTGTCTACACCTCGGGCGACAGCGTGTTCCAGGTCGCCGCGCACGAAGACGTGATTCCCATCGACGAGCTCTATCGTATTTGTCGCGTTGCGCGTGAGATGCTTCAGGGCGAGAATCGCGTGGGACGCG
>JASHQD010000720.1 GCA_030037755.1 Terriglobia bacterium | reverse complement strand
TAATTTTCGGCATGTCGGTTACGGGCCTCCTTTGCCCGAGGAATGCTTCCGGTTCTAAGAATCTCGCTCAACTCATGGCGAAGACTGCCGGCGATAGGCAGCTCCGCCACCTTCGCCAGCGCGGACTCCACTGGATAAGCCAAAGACTTGAGCTCGATCGCCCCGTCTTGCCAGACGGCGTACCGGGCTTCTGGCCCGCCCCCTTTGGGTTGGCCAAGGCTGCCAGGGTTGAGAACGACGCAAGACCCGATGGTCCGGATGGCTGGCATATGAGTATGACCAACGAAAACGAGGTCGGTCCCGACCGCGGCAACCTCAGCGGCCCACTGTGCTGAACCCGCTTCACAGTAACCAAACAGGGGGTCTGAGGGTATGGCGTGACACAAGTAAAACCGCGCGCCGGCCCGCTCGGTTTCTAAATGCAAAGGGAGTTGGCGAAGAAAGTGCTTTTGACCAAATGTGAGCACCGAATCCGTATAGCGCCGGGTCGCTTCGGCCATCTCTTTGAAGGGAGCGGAACACCGAGGGTCCTCATTGAAACCAATCGAGTGGTCGTGATTTCCGCGCACGACGACGCTAGCTTTGTCTTTAACATAGTCGACGACCCTCCCAGGCTCGGGGCCGTAATTGACCAAATCTCCCAGAACCCAGAGCTCATCCCATGTTTCGTGCAGCGCTGAGAGTGCGTCGAAGTTGCCGTGAATGTCAGAAATAACGACTATTTTCATCCAGTCAAGCCTTTCCAAGCTGTGCGACCACGCCCGCCCGACTTGGGTGGTGGCTTATTTCGTTGCTGGCTGCTTCGGCCGATACAAGATCACGTGCGCTTTCTCCAAGGTGATCAAGCCACCATCCAACATCTCGTCCAGCTTTGGCAGAACCTTCTCGATGCGCTCCGCGTATTCGACGACCTCGATGATGATCGGGAGGTCCTGCGAAAGCCGAAGGATCGCGTCAGTGTGGTAGCGGCTGGAAGAGCCATATCCGCCACATCCACGAAGAACCGTGGCGCCATAGAAACCCTCGCGCCGCAGCATCTCAATGATTGCCTCATATAAGAGCTTGCCATGCCATCGATCACCTTCACCGATGTGGACTCGCATCAACGTACGATCGCCTTCGAATCTCTGGTGCTCCATACCGGCTCCTTGAGCGGCAAGCGAGGCAAGCGGACGCCTCAAAAACAAAAAACTCCTGAACGCCTCTACGGCGGTCAGGAGTCATCAACCCGCCTCTGCGGGTGCCTTCTAGGCGAACTCCATCACCTTATCGAACAGTCTTACAATATCACACACGGCCCCATTAGCTCCAGCATCGCTCACATCTTCCAAGCAATCTCACACGGTTTCCGGGCCCAATTTGAGCTGTCATGCGCGATCGAAACCTTTTCACACCTGCGGTGCCGTGCCGGATTTGACTCGCATCGTCTGAACATCGCTGACCGTGATAAGCCCTTTGTCCATCATGCTCTCGACGATCGGCAGAAGGCGCTCGATGTTCTCGACCGTGTCGATGATATTGATCACCAGCGGAAGATCATGCTTAAGGAGACGAGCCCGATGAATTTCGCTGGTTTCGCCGTAACCCTCCCATCCCCGGAAGACGGTTGCGCCCGCCATCTTCAACTCCTGGCACTTGGCAACGATGACCTCATGGAGAGGCTTACCTTCGTAGCGGTCGTGCTCGGAAAGATGCAAGCCCAGCAGCCTAGCCGGCTGGTAGTTTTGCATTGGATCCCTCCAAAGGCTTGGGATGGACCAGCCGGATCATGCGCTCGTCCGATAATACGATCAGTCCATCCGTAAGCATTTCTTCGACCGCTTGGGCGGCACGAAGGATCTTCTCTTCTTCATCGATCACAAAGATCATCACGGGGAGATCGTGTGAAAGATGCAAGAACCTTTCTTTGTGCGTGTGACCCTTCGATCCGTAACCTAAGATTCCTCGATACACGGTCCCCCCGGCGATCTCCATCATGCGCAACCTCTTGAGGACAGCCTCATAGAGGGGTTCGCCATGCCAGCGATCCGCCTCGCCCATGAAGATGCGCATCAGCTTCGCCTTGCTCTCCCTGATTTCGTGCGGCTCTCTCGGTTCACTTCTCTTCTTTTCCTTTACGACGTGCTTCACGATGGTGGTGTCCTGAACATCGATGAGGCCGTCCGTCACCATGTCGTAGAGTGTCAGCAGGAGTTCGTCGGTCTTTTCGGCGGTCTCCACAAACTCAATCCGGATGGGCAGATGGTCAGCCAGGAGTTCAACCTTGGCCGTGTGCATCCGCCGATGGGCACCAAATCCGGCCATGCCCCGAATCACGGTGGCACCGGCAACTCCCTTGTTGAAAAGGAAAGTCAGAATCGCCTCGTAAAGAGGCCCCACGTGATAGTGAGTATCTTCGTTGAGATAGATCGTCACCTTCTTTGCAGGGCCCTTTTGCAACATCCGACCTCTCTTCTCAGCGCTTGCTGGCGAGCACGACCCCTGCCCATACACCCAGGTAACCGAGAGCGACGCTTCCCACCATGTTCCCGACACCGATCCAGCCTCCGCCATCGTGCACCGCCCGGAAGCTTTCATATTCGAAGCTCGAAAACGTAGTGTAGCCACCCAAGAAGCCCACCACCAGCAGGAGGCGCCAATTCGGGTGCGGTTGAAATCGCTCGGTAAGCAAGGTCATGAGCACGCCAATGAGGAACGAACCGCTGACGTTGATCACGAATGTGCCAAGAGGAAAGCGGCCCCCGAACCGGCTCGCGACAGCGGAGCCCGTGACGTACCGAGTTAACGAACCGATGGCCCCTCCGACCATCACCATAATATAGCGAGCCAACAAGAACGCCTCCTGCCGGGCGTGAGATCCGAGTCAAATGGGTAGCCGGAACTGTGCGGCGCCCCGCGTTTCCGCCGAATGATAACATGCAGCGCGACTCGCCCCTGACGGCAAGTTCACGATCCGACTGCAGACCTCGGTGTCCGGGTCGCTTCCCCGGACTCGACGCGGATCTCGACTCTCACCCGCCTTCACAGCAGCCGTCCTAACACGAGGACAGCAAGCAGCGAGAGGACTACGTAGCCGATGTAAGCATTGAGCCTTCCGTGATGCATTCGGGCCAAAATTCTCGCAATCCCTGTGACGCCGGCCTCGACAGGGCGGAAGAGAAGGCGGTCCAGGATATGTACCTCCTCTACCAATTGCCGGATGGCCATGCGAAAGTGCTGGGCTACCATCGGGCTGCTGTCTTCAATCTCGGTCGGGTGAAAAATCGAAAGAAACGTGACTCGAACCGGGTTCGAGAAACCCGTCGCCGTGTACGTGAGCTCTGGCAGCAGACGCCGCAAGCCGCCAGCCCACACCTGTTGCCGCACGCGTTGCCTCTTACGGGCCAGCCACAGGCGAACGACCACGAGGGTCGCGAGCAGAAGCAGCAGCAGGATCACCACCATGTAGCTCGTCGACATCGCAAAGACAACGGGATTTTGCGGGCCGCCTCGATGAAGCACCACCAGACCGGGCCCGGGAAGAACGCTGCGTCCCACCTGCGCCCCCAGATTGT